>DYJV01000014.1:19492-41818 GCA_020722945.1 Candidatus Methylomirabilis sp.
TTTCTATATTTATAATATAGTTAACTACACTCCTGATATAAGATTTGATCTTGTATATATAAAAGTGTTCTATACATAATAGAAAATCGTTTAAACTAAAATAATTGCTAAAAAATTAAATCTAAAAATAAAGTATAAAATATTACACTGTATATAAAATTGTAGAGCAATAGTCAAACATTATTTACTTTAAAAAATATTTAAGAGATGTTTACCCTTATTTCAAAAGAAATTTTATATTGACAAATCTTTAAGTTTAATATACTTTGGCAACTCAATTATGGTGAGTGTAGCTCAGCTGGTAGAGCACTGGATTGTGGCTCCAGTGGCCGTGGGATCAAAACCCATCACTCACCCTCTTTTTTTTACTTTCTTCCGTAAAAGGTATCATCAAATGCTTGGGATTGGGAAGCTTCTCATTATATGTGGTATATTATTACTTATTGCTGGGTTGTTTATGCTTTTTTTCGAAAAAGTGCCCCTAATAGGGAAATTGCCAGGTGACATATATATCAAGAGGGGGAATTTCTCTTTCTACTTCCCTATCACTACCGGAATTATTATAAGCATTATCATATCTATTTTGTTAAAGTTGTTCAAATGATTGAATTTCTACCAAATCTACAATCTAAATTATTTTTTGTATATAACCACTTATAATAACTACATTATATTCTTATAATTACTTTATTATAAAAAATAAAAAATAAAAAAGATAGAAATTATCGTTAATAGTGTTTAAATTAACTAATTTTTTAATTTTTTACTTTTAATTTTTATAAATTTCTTGACTTTGTTAAAATATTAAATTAATTTGAGATTATTATAACAATACCAAACTTACAAGGCTGTTCTTATGGCAAATGACATTACTACTATAGAAAATTATCTCTCAAAGCTGAAAGATATAAAAATTTCTATTTCTAAGCTTTTCCCATCTTTTGAGAGTAATTTTATGGACATTGGTGGAGAATCTTTTAAATGTTTGGAAGAATCTCAAAATCTCTTTAATATATCCAACAACATCATAGAATCTTTTGTTAACAGCAAAAATGAAAATGATAAAATTCTTGTTGTTTATTCACAGCTTAAGAAAATGTCTTATGACGAATCTATCCAAATATTAGAAAACCTTGAAAGTCAAATCAAGAGTGTTGACAAAATATTTGAGCAATTGAGAGATATTTTTATCAAACTAAATGGCATCATCAAATATTTTAGCATATTGGCTGTTAACACAAAAATAGAGAGTGGAAGGCTCAAAAATGATTTTGGTTTCTCTATTTTGGCAAGAAATATCGAAACTTTAGCCGAGACCACCTTTGAGAAACTAAAAAAAATAGGCACCGATATATCTACCCTCAAAAGCAATATTGAACAGTCTCATATCTCCATTTCAGGCAGTATAAAAATATATAAAGATGAACTATCTCATTTACAAGAAGAGAGTCTCCAACTCCTTAAAAATTTCATTGATACCAGACACCAAAATGAAATTTCATCAAGAAATTTCAATGATGAATTCCTAAAACTGAAAGATAATTTCTCAAATATCGTTGTATCAATACAGTTTCACGACATTATAAGACAGCAGTTAGAGCATATCTCAGAAAATATTGATGACGCAATAATCAGGATAAATAGTGAGAAAAGTGATAGTGACAATATACCTTTTCTTCTTCATTTCATAAAAGAAGTTCTTGTTTTGGAAGAATCTCAGTTTATCAACTCTAATCAAGAGTTTAAAGATGATGCTCTTAAAATGCAGGATAATTTTTATAACATTAGAACCCTCATAAAAGATCATTTACAAAACCTTTCTCATATAAAATCTGACTTATTAGAAGCTAAAGAGCTCGAATCCCTTAAAAAAAATATTTACACAATAATATCACTTGAAGATTCAACATACAAGAATCTATCTTTTTTGGCAGAAAACATTAATAATTTTTCAAACATACTCAACAACCTGATAGATTTTATAAAAGATATAAAAGATATAGCTGAAGATATTACTCTTATTGCATACAATGCAGAAGTAAAAGCCACCCACCTCGGCTCAGAAGGTAAAGTAATTGCTGTTCTTGCTACAGAGATAAGGGAGATGTCTATCAAAACAACAACAGAGGTTAAAAATGTCAAACTAATGATAACTTCCCTCAATCAAAACTCCCAAAACATACTTAACAACTCAAATAAAGTCGAATTAATAAATAAAGAGCAGCTCTATTTTATAGATAAATTTAAAATTTCCACAAACTATTTTGAAGAGATAAACAACGCTACTGCGAAATCTTTTCTTGATGCTGAATTAAGCTGTGCCAAAATCTTACAAAATGTCGAACATATAATCAAAAAATTTGATGCATTTAAAATTATCCTCCAAAAATTTACAGATATAAGACAGGAGAAAGCTCAACTAATAAAAAGTATCACTCAAATTTTACCTAATATATCTGAGAAAAAATATTCAGAGCATTTTGATAAAGTATTAGACAAATATACTATGGAGAAGGAGAGAAAAGTCCATCTAAATAGTCACTCTCCAGATAAGGAAGATCAAAGTGTAGATATTGATTCAAATTCAAACGTAGATAACTCCCCCTCTGGAAGTGATACAGATTTTGGTGATAATGTTGAATTATTTTAAGTTTTTAGATACTAAATAAATAAGGAGAGAATATGTCTGATTCATCAGAAATTTTACTTCAAGGTTCACTGACTATAGAAACATCAAAAGATATATATGAGCAAATCAGAAAAGCTTTATTAGAAAATGACTCTGTTCAGGTAAAGTTTGGAAATATAGACAAGATAGATGTAACTTTCCTGCAGAATATCTGTGTAAATCACAAAATTGCTCAAGAAAATGATAAAAAATTACTTATCAATGGCACTCTACCCAAAAAAATAAATGATTTTATAATATTTTCAGGATACAAGACATCATTAGAAAGTTGCAATTCCAATGAATGTTTTTTCAAGGAGGTTCTCACCAATGAGTAAAATTATAATGACTGTTGACGATGCTGCAAGTGTCAGACAAATGGTTGCTTTTACTCTCAAACAATCGGGCTACAACGTAATTGAAGCAGTCGACGGTAAGGATGCAATTGCCAAGTTAAAAGACAAAATTGATATGATAATTACTGATCTGAATATGCCAAATATGGATGGAATATCTCTTATCAAGGAGGTAAGAAAATTACCTACATACAAATTTGTCCCAATAGTAATGTTGACTACCGAATCTCAAGATAGTAAAAAGCAGGAGGGGAAATCTGCTGGTGCTTCAGGTTGGATTGTCAAACCTTTTAAACCTGATCAACTTTTAAGTGTTGTTAAAAAACTTGTTGGATAATGGAGTATTAACATGAGCGGAATAGATGAAGGGTTATTAAAAGTATTCCTTGAAGAGGTAGATGAGCTTACTACTGATCTTGAAGAAGCTTTAATGGAGCTTGATGACAATAGGGAGGATACTGACCTTATAAACAGAATATTTAGATCACTACATACCATAAAGGGTTCATCGGGTATGTATGGTTTTGATAATTTATCAAAATTTTTACACAATATAGAGACAATTTATGACAAAATAAGAAATGCAGAGTTAAAGGTAAATAAAAATCTAATAGATATTACGCTCAAAGCAAAAGATTTTGTCAGAGAGCTGGTCTCTAACAATGACCAATACGATCAGGGTAAATTCAATAATATTATTCAATCCTTCAAAAGTTTTGCAGGAGAAGAGGATACCCCTAAATCTGAAAAACCTAAAAATATAGATTCTGCTGTTAAAGAAAATAAAGAATCCCCTAAAAATATATTTAGAATAAGATTCAAACCATCTCAAAATATATTTTTTACTGGCACAAATCCGATTAGTCTTATAGATGAGCTGAAACATTTAGGTGAATCTTATATTTTTGCATACAACAAAGATTTACCATCGCCAGAGTATTTTGATCCTGAAAAGTGTTATATTTATTGGGATATACTTTTACTAACCGATAAAAAGATTAATGACATCAAAGATGTTTTTATATTTGTTGAGGATGAATCTGATATCAAGATAGATCTGATTGAAGATGAATCAGAAATTCCCGATTTTTCTGATGCTGATACAAGGAAACTGGGTGAGATACTTGTAGAAAAAGGTGATATCACCTATGATGACCTCAATAGCATATTTTCATACAAAAAGAAGATAGGTGAAGAGCTTATTGAGAAAGGTTTGGTCAGTGGAAGTAATATCAAATCAGCACTACTTGAGCAGGAGTTAGTAAAGAAGCAGAAAGAGATCAAAAAGGAGACATTGACAACATCGAGTGTCAGAGTATCCTCTGATAAACTTGACAAACTTGTAGATCTTGTAGGTGAGCTTGTTATTGCACAAACCAGACTTGAGCAGCTTGCAAACAATTTAGGCAATTCAAAACTTAACAATATAACAGAAGAGATTGAAAGGCTTAGTCTTGACCTCAGGCAAACCACACTTGGGATACGCATGGTTCAGATAGGTAGTTCTTTCGGCAAATTTAGAAGAATAGTCCGAGATCTTTCAAGCGAAATGGGGAAAAAAGTAGAGTTTATCACAATAGGAGAAGAGACTGAGCTTGACAAAACTGTAATAGAGAAATTAAACAATCCATTAGTTCACATATTGAGAAACAGCATCGATCATGGAATAGAACCCCCTGAAGATCGTATTTCAAAAGGTAAGAGTGAAAAGGGTAAAGTTATCCTAAAAGCGGAGCATTCAGGTGGAAATGTTATTATTACAATATCTGATGATGGAAAAGGGATAAATGTTGATAAAGTAATCGAAAAAGCAGAAAAGCTAAATCTCATATCTACTAAAAATATATCTAAAGATGAAGCATTATACCTTATTTTTCACCCCGGATTGAGCACTGCTGAAAAAATTACTAATGTTTCAGGAAGAGGCGTTGGTATGGATGTTGTCCGTCAAGATATCTCATCTCTTCGAGGAGAAGTTAAAATATCGAGTGAACAGGGAAAAGGGACATCTATCAAAATAATACTCCCTCTTACACTTGCAATTATAGAGGGACTAATTTTCAAAATAAAGGATAACAGCTTTATTATACCTTTATCTTTTATAAATGAATGTATAGAGTATAGAAGAGTGGAGTATCTCAACAAATACAAAGGTAATTTTGTTGACATTAGAGGGAAATTAATACCTTTTGTAGTATTTAGAGATTATTTTAAGATTCAAGGAGAGAGACCAGATATAGAGCAGATAATCATAGTCAGCCTTGGGGATGAAATTATCGGTCTTGCTGTTGATGAAATTATCGGTCAGCAGCAAATAGTAATAAAAAATCTTGGCTCAATCTTTAAAAACATAAGAGCAATCTCTGGTGCTGCTATCCAAGGTGATGGAACAATGGCACTAATAGTAGATATTTCAGGTTTAATAAGTGAAGTAAAAAGTCTAAATATGTTGGATGAAACAGTTTCTTAAACCATCAGGAGGGGCAAAATGGAAATAGCAAATCAATATTTATCATTTTTATTGGATAATGAACTTTACGGATTTAACATCTCCTCAATAAGGGAAGTATTGGAGTATGAGCAGGTAACAAAAGTTCCTGGAGCAGTTGAAAGTATTCTTGGTATCATAAATGTTAGAGGGCATGTTGTTCCTGTGACAGATTTGAGAAAGAAGCTCAATATTGGTGAAGTAAAGATATCTTTGAATACATGTATCATCATTTCAGAGATAGAGAGAAACAATGAGAAGGTTACAATGGGAGTTATGGTGGATGCAGTTCAGGAAGTAATTGAGATTGACAATGACAATATAGAATCCGCACCAACAATAGGAAGCAGAATAAATACAAAGTTTATAAATGGAATAGGTAAGATTAATGATAAATTTATAGTTCTTCTTGATGTAAAAGAGATATTCTCTTTTGAAGAGCTTGAAAAGATAAATGAGGTCTCTAAAGTATCAAAAGAGAATCTTAATCTAATGGAGCAAGCTGTTTAATTTGATTATAACTAAAAATTATAAATCTTTTCTTATATCATGGTAAAAGTAGGTATTTTATCAAACACTAAAATTACAGCTAATCTCATAGAAGGGATGTTATTAGGATTTGGTGAAATAGTCAAATTTTCTAACAGAGAGGAGTTGTATCAATATCTACTCTCCGATTCTCTCAATCTCCTTCTCATCGATAGAGTTGTAGATAATTTTACATCGAAAGAAATTATCTCAAAAATAGATAAGTTACCGCCTACTATCCTTATTATTTCTGATGATTACAACAAAGATATTGATGGAGATAATTACTCATTTGTTCTAAAAAGACCTTTCTCTCAGGAGGAGATGAGGGATATTATCTCATTTCTTGTTTTTAAGGAGTATCCAGATGATCCCCAAAACATAAACATACTAATTGTTGATGATTCAAAGATATTGAGGGATATACTAAAATCAAAGATAGAATTTTTAGGATATAACTATTTAGAAGCCTCAAATGGTGAGGAAGCTCTTAATTTACTTACCAAAAATCCTTTGACACCCTCTCTCATAATTACAGATCAAGAGATGCCCGGCATATCAGGAATCCAACTTTCAAAAAGGATAAGAGATCTCGATAAAAGTAAAAATATTCCTATTTTGATGATTACATCACTATACGATGATATGAAGCTCAGAAATGAAGCGTTTTCAGCAGGGATAAACCAAATTATACCAAAACCTTTTGAAGATTCCCTCATAGAGAGTAGCATAAAACAATTTTTTCCAAGAAATGGCCAAACTGACCAATCTTCCAAAATCGCACTATTAGATGATTCCAATTCAAGGCGTAAAGCAATGGAGAGCATTATAAGGGGTCATGGCTACCATATATTATCTACTACAAGCACGGACAAATTTATCCAATTTGTAAAGAACAACCCATTTGATCTCCTTATAATAGATTTTATACTTGAAAATACGACAGGAATAGAGCTTATACAAGAGTTAAGAAACAACTTATCTATATCTGCACCGATACTTATATACACTGCTTTTGATAATATCAATATGAGAAAGAAACTTTCAGAAATTTTTAATGCTGGCGGTAATGACTACTTACTTGCTCCTTTTGAAATTGAAGAACTTATATTCAAAGTAAAAACATGGCTCAACTACTTCAAATTACTAAAAGAACATAAAAGCCGTGAATCTCAGCTCCAAAAAATTTTAACATACGATATGCTTACAAATGTTTACAACAGATTCAACATTCTAAAAAGGGGTGAAGAGTATTTTGCTCTTTCAAAAAGAAAAGGTTATCCACTTTCTCTGCTTTACATGGATATAGATCATTTTAAAAGAGTCAATGACACTTATGGTCATAATTTTGGAGATATAGTTTTAAAAAAATTCTCATCTGTTGTGAATACTGGAATTCGTAAAGAGGATGTCTTCGGACGGGTTGGAGGTGAAGAGTTTATTGCAATACTCCCCTACACTTCAGAGAAAGAGGCATCAATCGTTGCAGAAAAAATCAGAGATATGGTCTCCAAAATAACTTTTGAAGAGCATAATGAGATTAAAGATTTAAAGATAACTACATCTATCGGAGTATCTGTATTCAGTAATCAAAAAAATTTCTCAACTTTTGATGATATTATTTCAAAAGCTGACAAAGCTCTCTATAAAGCTAAAACTGCCGGTAGAAATAAAGTTGTTTTTTATTAAACTTTTCAATATGTTGTGCCACAACATACGATTATTACTCAATAAGTAATTTCTTGATTTGTCCAGATGAGTTGATTTCCTTCTAATTTTATATTTTACAACTTAAAATATATCATTTTTTTATTTTAA
Organism: Candidatus Methylomirabilis sp.; assembly: GCA_020722945.1. GTDB lineage: Bacteria > DYJV01 > DYJV01 > DYJV01 > DYJV01 > DYJV01. The sequence goes on from DYJV01000014.1 coordinate 27,351, forward strand.
GAATCTTCTTGCAGTTTATCTACCCTTGATCAGCTTTTAAAAATCTCAATTATCTAATACAATCTTATACTTTTTTATAATCCGTGACAGTAAATAAAGTTTTATTATTTATTTTTATCTGTTGAAATATCTTGACAAATATAAAAAATTTTGTATACTATCTTTAAATTAAAAAGAAAGGAGACCTGCCTTGTTTAAAATACTTGAAAAAGAAGTATTTTCCAAAAATCCAAGAGTTACAATGTTTGTTATTGATGCACCCAAAATAGCCAAAAAAGCAAAATCAGGACAATTTATTATTTTGAGAATTGATGAAAAAGGTGAGAGAGTTCCTCTTACAGTTGCAGACAAAGATCCTATTAAAGGGACAGTTACTATTGTTTTTCAAGAAGTAGGTAAAACTACTGCTCAATTAGCTATGCTCAATGCTGGTGATTACATTCTTGACTTTGTCGGACCACTTGGCAGGGAGACACATTTTGGCGATGCCAAAAAGATAGTTTGTGTAGGTGGTGGTGTTGGAGTTGCCCCTATACACCATATTGCTATGGGGATAAAAGAGAAAGGTATCGAACTTATAACTATAATTGGTTCAAGGACAAAAGAGCTTCTCTTTTGGGAAGATAAATTAAAATTACTTAGCGATACTCTATATGTTACTACAGACGATGGAAGTTATGGAATTAAAGGATTTGTTACTAATGTCCTCAAAAATTTACTTGAAAGTGACAAGAGCATTGATACGGTTATTGCAATTGGTCCTACAATAATGATGAAATTTGTCTGTAAAGTTACAGAGCCGTTCAATGTCAAAACATTAGTCAGCCTCAATCCTATTATGGTAGACGCAACAGGTATGTGTGGAGCATGCAGGGTTACTGTTGATGGTTCTACCAAATTTGTATGTGTAGATGGTCCTGAATTTGACGGTCACAAAGTTGATTTTGACCAATTAATGCAGAGAATGTCACTATACAAACCTCAAGAGCAGTTGTCTTACAATAAGTTTAAAGAATCTTGTGGTAGTAATTGCAAGTGTAATTCATAATCAAAGGAGGAGTTTTTAAATGTCTGAAGTTAAAAATAAATTAGGGAACAAAATTCCTCGCACTCCAATGCCAGAGCAGGAGCCAAAAGTAAGAGCACGTAACTTCAAAGAGGTTCCTTTTGGTTATACCCCTGAATTAGCACAAACTGAGGCGAGCAGATGTTTACAATGTAAAAAACCATCATGCGTAGAGGGATGCCCCGTAAATGTTAAGATTCCAGAATTTATTAAGCTTATATGTGAAGGTAAATTTCTTGAAGCATCATGGAAAATCAAAGAAACCAATGGTTTACCTGCTGTATGTGGCAGAGTTTGTCCTCAAGAAAGTCAGTGTGAATCAAAGTGCATACTTGGTAAAAAGGGTGAGCCTGTTGCAATAGGACGACTTGAAAGATTTGTTGCAGATTTTGAGAGAGCACAAGGGGAAATTAAAATCCCTAAATTACCACCCAAAACAGGTAAAAAGATTGCAGTTGTTGGTTCAGGACCTGCGGGGCTTACATGTGCAGGTGACCTTATCAAATTTGGACACGATGTAACTATCCTTGAAGCACTACATGAGCCGGGTGGTGTTTTAATATATGGTATTCCAGAATTTAGATTGCCAAAAGATATAGTAAAAGCTGAAGTAAATTATCTTATGAAACTTGGAGTTAAACTTGAAGTAAATTCAATAGTTGGTAAGCTCGATACTGTTGATGAGTTACTTAATGAATACGATGCTGTATTTCTTGGCACAGGAGCAGGATTGCCAATGTTTCTTAATATCAGTGGTGAAAACTTAAATGGCGTCTTATCTGCCAACGAATTTCTTACTCGTTCCAATCTTATGAAAGCTTATCTATTTCCTGAATACGATACACCTACTGTTCAGGGTAAAAATGTAGCAGTATTTGGTGCTGGTAATGTTGCAATGGATGCAGCAAGGACAGCTTTACGATTTGGTGCAGATAATGTTTACCTAATCTACCGAAGATCCAGAGAGGAGATGCCTGCAAGAAAAGAGGAGATTCACCATGCTGAACAAGAGGGGGTTCAACTTATGCTCCTTCGTAACCCTATCAAATTTATAGGCGATGAAGGTGGTATTTTGAGAAAAGTTGAGCTTATGAAGATGGAGTTAGGTGAACCTGATGCATCAGGGAGGAGAAGTCCTGTAGCTGTAGAGAATTCCAATTTCTTTCTCGATATAGATGTTGCAATAATCTCAATTGGCACATCTCCAAATCCTCTTGTCCCTAACACAACAGAAGGTTTAAAAATATCAAAAAAAGGGACAATAGTTGCAGATGAAGAGACAGGTCAAACTTCCAAAAAAAGTGTTTTTGCTGGTGGTGATGCAGTAACAGGTGCAGCTACAGTTATACTTGCAATGGGAGCAGGCAAGAAAGCAGCAACTGCAATAAATCATTACGTAAACCAAAAATAACATACCTATCAATTATGAGGAGTAATCTTACCATTTTTAAGTTTACTCCTCATTTTTTTTTAACTGTAAACCTCAATTATTAAAAATCTTTCTGAAACATCGAAAAATAAAGCTTTCTTTATCCCTGACTACTTTTATCTTGTCCCCTTTATCAGGATAAATCTCAATTAGATTACTATATCCAAAATTATCTCTATCTTTCAATACAATTTCCTTGCTATTTGCTGAGGGAAGAGCTGAATCTCTATCGTAAGTTATCAGAAGTTTATAATTGAATTTATTTTTAAATTTCAAATAATCTACAATATCAGATGTCATACTATAAGTTATCAAAATATCTTTAAATTTTAAAACTATTGAGGAGTTACGGTAAGTTAATAAATAAAATTTATCTTCTGGTGGATAAATAATGGATAACTCATCGATATTTATGTTTTCTTTGGCTGTAAATTTTTTAATATATGAAAAACTTTCATTATCTAAAATCCTTTTATCGTTAACAACTAGATTTTTTATATTTATCGAATTACTGACCTTTAAAAGAGTCTCACTACTATTATACAAAATGAATGGGAGAATCAGATAATCTATATCTTTTACTCTATTTTTTAGAAGAAATGGATGTATCTTCCTTTCAAACAAATTTAAATTGCAGTTTGTATAAATAAGATAATTTTTACGAGATTTTATTAACACAGCAACACTCTTTCCAAAATTTAAAAGAGTAACTTTTGGTCTAATATCTTGAAAGTTGCTATACAGAAAATTTGTAGTGACAATAAAGAGCAATGCTGTAAATGTTTTAATCAATATTTTTTTGTTGAGTCTATCTACTCTTGATAAAATATTTATTATCAAGAAGATGACGAGACTCAATAATATAATTTCAACTAAATCGAGACTTCTATAAAAGAAAGGGTCTATTTCTGGTATAATATTTAATAATTTGAACAAAATATCCATAATGTAAGCTGAAAATTTGATCAATATTAAAGCAATAGGTTTTATATATATCAGAAATATAAGTATTGTTGATGCTGGAATTATTGCAAAAGTAAAGACAGGGATTGCAGCTATATTTGCTAATATCCCTTTTGGATAAATCACAGCAAAATGATAGAGGCTGAGTGGGATGCCTGCTATAAAAGAAACTATAAGTATTAGAAAAAAAATTAAAATATTACTTTTTATACTGCTGTTTCTTGTAAAAAATATAAGTGCAAAAACAACCATAAATGAAAACTGAAATGAAATATTTAAGAAACTGTATGGAGATATTAGAATTATAACCAGAAAAATAAGAAATAGAGTATCAAAGGGGGTTTTGTATCTTTTGATAAATAAACTTAATATTACAATAATTGCAGCTATTCCTGCCCTTACTATTGGGAAATCACCACCCATAAAAAATATGTAAGGGAGGAGAAGTGGAAATGAGAGTAGATAAGGTAAATAGAAATTATTTAATTTTAGTGTCAATATTCTAAAAAAAATTAAAATTAATGCAAAGAAAATAGCTACATTAAAACCTGAAATCGAAAATATATGTGAAAGACCATTTAATAGTAGAAATTTCTTATCTTTTAAAGACAGGAAACTTCTATCGCCGGTCGTAATTGCAATTACAAAACCTTTCAATGAATCTGGGATATCTGACTCAACAATTACTTTATTTATATAGTTTTTATAATTTAAAATAAAATTATTGCTTTTACTATTTTTTAATACTTCAAGCTCTTTACCACCATTTAGATAGAGCACAAATTGGATACCCCTACTTTTAAGGTAATCCCTGAAATTAAAACTCCCTATATTTTCATCTTCAGGTATTTTAAGAGTAGAAGATACTTTGATATAATCTTTTTCATTTAGTGTGGTAATATTATCGTTCAAATATACATAGACTTTAAAAGGAAAATAAAGAGAAAGCTCCCCCTCCCTACTCCGTATCTTATCTACCTTTAATATAAATTTTCTATTTTCAAAGTTAGAAACTGACCCAAATATGTCAAATTTCTGATTTTTATAGTTAGGATAACTACTTTCAATTTTTAGATAAGGGTAGTAAAAATAGAGTCCTTGAATAAATCCTACTATAAAAAATATTATCACCAACCGTTGTTTTACAAATTTGTAAAGCAGTAGAGTTAGAGGGAGAAGGGATATCCACCATAGGTTCTCCCAGAGGAGAGAGCCTGATATCAGGCTTATTGAATATATAAGAAAATTCATTTAATTTCTATTTAACTATTTAAAGAGAAAAGGTTATCTAACTTTATAATCTAAACTCTCGATACACTTTTTAAAATCAGCAGATATGGCGTCAGGTAAGACAATATAAACTTCTATATAGAGATCTCCGTAAAGTTTACTTTTCATATCTTTTACCCCTTTACCCTTTACTCTAAAACGTTTCCCACCACTCGTATTTTGAGGAATTTTGAGCTTTATTTTCCCTGTGGGGGACAACACTTCTATCTCTCCACCTAAAAAAGCTTCTTTGAGAGTAATGGGAGTTTTTAGATAGAGGTCTCTGCCCCTCCTTGAACATACTGGATCATCTTTTACTTTGATTTTTAGAATAAGATTACCCCTTTTGTTGCTAAAAGGAGAGCTCCCACCCTTACCTGCCAATCTTATCTTTGAACCATTATCAACACCCTCTGGAATCTTTACTTTTAATGTTTCATTATTTACAATTATATACTTTTCTACTCCTGATACAGCTTCTTTAAAATCTATCTCTATCTCCTTTTCTACCTCTTCAACACTATCTGATTCGTCACTTTTACGAAAATTACCACCAAAATTTCCGTATGAGTAGAAATCCCCTCCCCTCCCTGTCTTATTAAAAACATTCTCAAAAATATCTGAAAAATCAAAGTTTCCACTCTGAAATCCACCTTGCTGACCTGTTTTAGCATATCTTTTGAAATCAAATCCTGAAAAATCCCTAAAACCTCCTCCAGCACTACCTTGACCAAAATTGTAAGCACCAAACTGATCATACTCATTTTTCTTTTCAGGATTGCTAAGAACTTCGTAAGCCTCTGATATCTCTTTAAATTTCTCTTCGGCAACTTTGTTGTTCTGATTGACATCAGGATGATATTTTCTTGCAAGCTTCCTATATGCTTTTTTTATATCATCTGGAGTAGAATTTTTATCTACTCCAAGAATTTTGTAATAATCTTTCCCCATTTTATCCCCTCTCTTCACCTTTTCATTTTACATAAGATATGTATATAATCAAAATTGTCAATTTTCAAGAAGATAATCATTTTCTCAAAGATATAAGCTAAGATAACTGATTAAAATTTTGTTTAGTCCCTTATTCTTATGGTATAATATATAACTATTATTTGACTAAAATATATTTTTATTATATGTATAAATTTATAGTTTTTAATGTTTATAGCTAATTAATAAATAAAATCACTTACTTTTACTCACAATTAAACTAATGGATAAAATATTGAACGAAAATATATCTAATATGCAGTTAATCCCCTTAGATCTTCTAAACGAGGAAAACTCTCTTAACATAAGAATATATATAATGTCTGGCAATATTCCAAAAATGGTCAAAGATATAGGAGTCCATTTCAGTAAAGATCTCAAAAATAGGCTTATGAATTTAAGCAGTTCAGATAAAAACAAAGTTTTAATCAACAAAGATGATGTAAAAGAGTATATCAATATATGCAACTCTATGCTCCTCAAAATAATAAATAGCAATGATAGACCTAAAGATACATTTACACAAGTTTTTGATATATTAGAGACAGTCTATGATACACTATCCAAAAACATATCAAAAGAGAGCATCAAAGAGGCATCAAAATCGAGTGAATATTTGTCAAAATTTTTAGAGAGTAACCCCAAAATATCAGAAGTAACCATAGCCACCCTTAAAAAAGATCTAAATACGTCTATCCATGTTAATAATGTCCAGAAATTAGTTGCAGGATTCTCCTCTTTTATAGGCATAAAAGCTAAATCTTTATCTTTTATCATAAATTCAGCATTCTTTCACGATATTGGAAAGATAAATATCCCTGATGAAATCCTAAAAAAATCGGGAAAACTTACAGATGATGAGTATAAAATAATAAAAAAACATACAACATTTGGTTACGAAATATTAAAGAAAAACAATCTCCCACAAGAAGCTGAAATAGCTTTTACCCACCACGAGTTTATAGATGGTTCAGGTTATCCCAATCAGTTAAAGGGCAACGAAATATCCACAGACTCCAAAATAGTCCAAATATGTGATATCTATGAGGCTCTTACAGGGATACGTTCATATCGAAACTCTCTTGTTAATTTCGCAGCTCTTGAGCTAATGATCCAAGATTTTTTTAACAGAGGGAAGATTGAGAAAAATATCTTTATGGATTTTCTTAAATTCTTAAATTACAACAAGATAGAAAGCTGACTTAAGTTTATTAAATTTTAAACATTTTCTAAATCATCCCCTTTTTATATTTCCAACACTTTTACATAAAAAAGGGTAATTCTGCTAACTTTCACAAAATAGTTTTACTCCAAAAGTCTCTTACTTCTCAACATCATATCTACAATTGCTACTCTTGTCATAGCTGTAATTACAGGGTTAATTCTTGGAATAGCAGATATATCGTGTCTTCCTAAAATTTGGATTTCAACATCTTCACTCTTTATATTGATACTCTTCTGCTTTTTATATATTGAAGGGATCGGTTTGACAGCCGTTCTAAATACAACATTCTGCCCTGTCGATATCCCACCTAATATCCCACCTGAATTATTTGAAAGGAAACCTTTTGAAGATATCTGATCATTATTACTGCTGCCCCTCATCTTTGCTGCTTCAAAACCAGTCCCAAATTCTATCCCCTTTGTTGCTCCAATGCTCATAACTGCATGAGATATATAAGCTTCAAGCTTATCAAAAACAGGTTCTCCAATCCCAGCAGGTAAATTTTGGATAATTGTTTCAACTATACCACCAGCACTATCCCCAAGAGTCAGTAGCTCATCTGCAATAAACTCAAGTTTGTCAGAATTTTTTTTATCAGGGAAGAAAAATTTATCTTTAGGTGCATAATCAAGGTCTATCTCCCTTGCCCTAATACCTGCATATTCAAGTGTATATGAAAAAATTTTGATTCCATACTTATCAAGGATTTTTTGGGCAACTGCACCAGCTGCAACTCTCGCAACAGTCTCCCTTGCTGATGCCCTACCCCCGCCTCTCCAGTCCCTTATTTTAAATTTCTTCATATATGTCCAATCAGCATGTCCTGGTCTAAAAATATCTTTTATATCTTCATAATGTTGACTTTTGACATCACTATTGTAAATTATAAGTGAAATGGGTGTCCCTGTAGTTTTCCCCTCAAATACTCCTGATAGTATCTCAACTTTATCAGGTTCTTTTCTTGGAGTTACAAATTTTGAAGTTCCCGGTTTTCTGAGTGAAAGTTCAAAATTTATCTCATCCTCTGTAATTGGGATATTTGGAGGAGAACCATCAATTGTAACACCAAGAGCTTTCCCATGTGATTCACCCCAAGTTGTAATAATAAAAAGATCACCAAAGCTATTGTTAGGCACTTATCACTCCAATTTCTCAAACTCTTCCCAATAAGATGGGAAAGATTTCTTTACACAACCTTTGTCTGATATTGAAACACCTTTATTAATAAGAGAAAATAGAGAGAAACTCATTGCTATTCTATGGTCATTTTCTGGATCAATAGTGCAACTTCTAATCTTTTTATAATTTCTGCATCCCTCGATCTTTATAAAATCTTGACCAGATTCAGCGTTAATCCCGACTTTATTGAGATTTTTGACAGTTACTTCTATCCTGTCACTCTCCTTATACCTAAGATGCTCTATATTTTTTATTACAGTTTCCCCGCTGCTTATAGAAGCCAAAACAGCAAGTGTAGGCACCATATCTGGAATATCAGACATATCAACCTCTACTCCATATAATTGGGAGGGATATATCTCAATATGGTTTGAAGATGTTTTTATGGTGGCACCCATCATTTTGACAATATCAATAAATCTCTTATCCCCTTGCAGCGAAGAATCGTATCTTAAATTATTAATGAAAATAGTTTTATCAGAAAAGAAAGATGAAGCAATAAAGTATGATGCCGATGAAAAATCACTTTCAACAGTAAATTCTCTCCCTAAATATGATGAATTTTTTGGAAAAATGAAAATATTCCCATTTCGTTCTACATCTACACTAAAATCCCTCATAACCGACAAGGTAATTTCTATATATGGTGCAGAAACTAATTTATCTAATACCTCAATTCTGAATCTATCAGGAAACAATACTCCTGATAGCAGCAGTGATGAGACAAACTGACTGCTCTTTGCCGCATCTATGGTAATTTGGTTGGGAAGGATATTATAGTTAGAAATTTTGATAGGGGGGAAATTAGAATCTTTGAGATAGCTGATATCAAAACCAAAATGATTAAGTGAATTAACCAAATCACCCACAGGTCTTGACTGCATCCTCTTATCACCCATGATAGTAACATCAGATGGGTAAAAATTAGCTAAAGTAGTCAAAAATCTAAATCCTGTCCCATTATTGCCCATAAAGATAGATACTTCACCTTTATCTGCAAATTTACCACTATTGCCAGATATATAAAAAGTATTTTTTGAGAGTTGAACTTCTATCCCAAGAGAGCGGATACCTTCCGATAACAAGGCTGTATCTTCTGAAAGGAGAGGATTGTAGATTATACTTTTGCCAGAAGCTAATGCAGCACAAATAAGTGCTCTCTGGGTAATACTTTTTGAACCGGGAATATCTACTCTTATCATAAGAAAATCGTATTAAAAAAATCCTTTCAATTGTGCTTGAGGTAAACAGATCTTGAGATTATTTAAATATTATCAAAAAGTCAAGTTTTAAATTTTAAACTTATTTTAACTTGAAATAAGTTTAAAAATGTATTAGTAATAATTTATCACTAAAAATTTTTTTTGGAGGAGAGAATTATGAAAAAATGTCTAATGTTTACAATCTTATCCATTTTACTATCTTTAAACTCACTTTTTGCAGCTGATGCCAATCTTATTAACAAGGCAAAGTCAATCTGCAATGAAGCTGCCAAATATCTTGATGGTGGTGGGAAATTGGAAGAGTTCAACAAGCAAAATACCAAATTTGTAGATGGGACACTTTATGCTTTTATTTATGAATGTAAAGGGAATGATGTTATCTTGGCAGCTCATCCATACCTTGTGGGGAAGCTTGTTGGTAAAAGCCTTTCAGCTTTAAAAGATAAAAATGGTAAATTTTTTGCCCTTAATTTATGCAGAATTGCAAAAGATAATCCCAATGGGATATGGGACAACTACTATTGGCTCAATCCTGCCACCAAAGCTATAGAGGAGAAATTTACATATCTAAAAGTAGTCCCCAGCAAAAAAAATCTTTTAGTTGGAGTGGGTGTATATAAGAGTGAATTGGGAGATGCTACTCTTGATGTTCTTAACACCCAATACAAATAACCCACTCAAAGTAAAATAATTACAATTATATCAGGGGATTAGACATTTTTCTACTTCCCTGATATAAAATCTATAACTTTTAATTTAATATTTCTATTTTTGCTTACTTTTGCCCATTCAATATCTGCACTTTTTTGTTTACCGACAGGTAGATTAAAACTTTTATAGGGGAGTTGATTTAATGAATATAAATATCAAAAATAAGCTTATACTTCTTGGGACCATTTTTGTTTTAGGAATTGCTATTATTCTCTCTATATCTATATACAGCAGTAAAAAAATAATTGATAACGACAACAAACTAAAGATTTCTAAAGAGAAGATAGATAAGATAGAAAAAAATATTAGCAAAGAAATTGAAGTAAAAGCTTTTATCAATGCAATCGTAAAAAATAGCTCCTTATTACTTGACAGTAAAGACACCAAATATATAACCGAAGTAATACAATCTTTTCAAAAAGCCAAAAAGCAAAAGATAAAAGTTGATTCAATAGTAACAATAGAGGAAATATTTGAAAATTTTGCCTCAAATTTCTCTCTTTTCATAGATTCTCAAAGTTCCACAGATGAAAATTACTCCAAATATAAGAGTAATCTTGATACTCTAAAAGACAATATTAACAACAGCATTGCAATTTTTGATACAACAGGGGATAAAGCTCCTCAAAGGATACTATCCTTTGCAACTGTTGTGCAGAGTATAGAACTTTTACTTATGGATATTGCTATCGATCTTGGCAGATATTCATCAGAAGTTATATCCATTGATAACTTTGATAAAAATAGAAAAGAGTTTGCATCAAAGATACAGACTGAGAATAGTAATATGATAGCACTCTCAAGCTTGCTCAAACCTTCCGAAAAGAAAGATTTCAAACTTGAAGAGAATTTGAAATCTTTAGATGAGTTTATATTCTCTTTTAACAACAATCTTTTAAAATTTATTGAAACAAAGGAGCAATACAAACAATCTTACAAAAAACTCAACGAACAAATAGATTCATTTCTACTTGAAATAAATAAAGATATAGACAAAGAGAGGAAAGATCTATCTCTTTTATATTCAGATATGTCCAAAATAGAGAAAAGCATTAGCCAAGAAAACCACTTTTACAGTAAAATCATACTCTTAACCGGTATCATTGCACTTGTTGTATCCATTGTTGTGCTGATATTGATTGTTTTATCAATTACAAAACCTCTCAAAAATATAGAAAAAAATGTTGAGGATCTTGCTGAAGGTGAAGGGGATCTCACAAAAAATATCGATATAAAGTCTCAAGATGAGATTGGATATGTAGCAGACAAACTCAACATATTTATTCAAAAGATGCATGGGATAGTGAGCAACATCAAAAATATTGCTCTTCAATCAGTTATAGATACAATAAGTATGAATAAAGATGCTTATAGTATGAAAAATAAATTAAGACTTACTATGGAGAAAGTCATTCAAGATATTGGCAATAATCTTTCTAAGCTAAATAGCAACAGTCAGCTCACAATAGAAAACTCCAAAATTGTTGAAAGCACACTCAAAAGGACAATATCTTTCTCTGAAAAGATAAAAACATCCTCTTTCAAAACTCAAGAATCTGTTACTACCCTTTTAAAAGAGATTGATGAAGTATCTTCAGCAATAGAGGAGATGGTAGCGAGTCTAAAGAGTGTTTCTGATGAGATAACAAACGTAAATGACAATTCTGTTGACATCAAAAATTCCAGTGAGCAGGTTAAATTTCAAGTTGAAAATACTGATAAAAGTGTTGTTCAGATACTTCAGGAGATAGAGTCTGTCTCAAGTGCAATAAACGAGCAGACTGCAAGTATAAAAGAGATATCAAACAATGCAGGTGAGGCTGATAAGTTGAGTGACGAGACTATTGCCAAAGCAAATGACGGCTCTTTGAAATTGGAAAAGTTTCTTACTTCAAACAACCAGCTTATTGATGGTTTAAAGATTACAAGTTCTGACATCGAAAATCTTTCAGAGATGGCAGGTAACATAGGTCAAATTACAGAAATGATATCAGAGATATCAGAGCAAACTAACCTCCTTGCACTTAATGCAGCGATAGAAGCAGCAAGAGCTGGTGAAGCAGGTAAAGGTTTTGCAGTGGTTGCAGATGAAGTCAGAAAACTTGCTGAAAGAACTGCAAATGCAACCAAAGATATCGGAAATGTTCTTGACAAAATCAGAGACAAAATAACAACTGCAAATACCAAAATAAATCAAGTCATCCAAAAATCAGAGAAAGAGAAAATATTTGCTGAAGATACTCAAGTTGCAATAAAAGATATAATCACAGCAAGTAACAACACAAAACTTTTGGTCTCCCAAATCACAAAAGCAACCGAAGAGCAGGCTAATGTAGGGATTCAGATTGTAAACAGTATGAACAATATCAATGACGCTGCTGATCAGGTAAAGGAGACTTTTTCTCAACTCAAGGTTTCTGAAGATACTGTTTCAGACAAAATATTAGATACTACACATTTGATAAGTAAAGTTACTATATCTGTCCAAGAACAGCTCACAACAATGAATAGTATTGGCAAATTGGTAATTGAAATGCAGGAGTTTGCAAAAGATGTGAGCACAATAGTTGAAGAGCAGGTAAACAACAACGATATAATCACCAAATCTATAAATGATACAAACAGCAATGTTAACAGCATGCTTGAATCATTGAATGACCAGATAGCAACATCACAAGAGCTTGCTCAAAGCAGTGATACATTGGAAGAGCTTAAAAATATAATTTTTAAAGAGATAGCCAGAATAACCGAAAAAGGTAACGAATTAAAAAAAGTTATGGGGACCCTCAATAGCACCATTGATATCTTCAAGTTAAACAAAAAATCTTATCTTGAACAGATATGCTTTAATGAGATAAAAAATCTTACTAACTTAGATTACCTTACAAAACGTTTTAAAACTATAGATTCCTCAAAATATACAAAAGATCTTTCTTTTTCAAATTTTATAGAGGATAACCAAACAAATTTTACAAATTCAAAAGAGATATCAGAAAAATATAAAGAGTATGAAAAAATGTTAGAAGAGTTAATCACTTTACACAATACTCAACAGTTTGTAGAGAGAGATTCTCTTTTTGATAAAGCGTATAAAGCAGTATACCAATTAAAAAATATTGTCCAATCAGGTTACAGTGAAAAAGAAAATAGTATTGTAGCAGTATAAATGTTAATATTTTTAACTATTTTTTCAGACAGGATTCTTTAATTGGTCAAACAGCAAACCTGTCTACTGACAGGCAAGATTCTTGTATTTGATATAGGTGGGACAAATATCAAATATGGATTGTTTTCTAATAAAGGGAGATTGCTTAAAACAGGGGAGGAGGAAACACCAAAAAGTTATAACAACCTCCTCCTCTTTATACTTGATAATGTCATCTCTAACCACAATATTGGATATGTTGTATTAGGTATTCCAGGGACAATATCATACGCCAACCATAAAATAATCTTTGCCCCCAACCTAAAATATCTTACCAATAAATACATTGTCAGAGATCTAAATAAAAAAGGAAATATCCATTGTCTGATTGAAAATGATGCAAATTTAGCAGGGATAGGTGAGTATTACTACAAAAAAGAGAGGGTTAAAAACTTTGCTCTTGTAACCCTTGGCACAGGAGTTGGGGGAGCTCTTATAAACAACGGCAAGATATTCACCTCCAAAATTAGCTCTTTTGAGCTTGGTCATATGAAAATAGTTAAGGATGGGAGATTATGTGGCTGCGGTAAATTTGGATGTTTTGAAGCTTATGCTTCAAAGATAGGATTGGAAAACACATATTCTGAATTGACCGGGGAATTCTTACCTGTAAATGATATAATTTCAAAAGCAAGGGTCATGGAAAAATACTCTACCAAATCATTTCAAATATTTGGAAGTTATCTTGGGTTAGGTTTATCAAATATAGCAAATCTACTTACACCTGAAGAGATAATTTTATCTGGAGGATTATCAGAGGTTGCAGATCTATTTTTTGATACTACAATTCAAACTTTTAATGATAATATTTACCCCTCTTTCATTAATAAAATTAAACTATCCATATCACAATTAAAAAATAGAGCTGCACTATTTGGCGGTTACTCCCTTGCAAAAGTAAGCCAGCAAAGACAATCTTAAGATAAAAATATTCTTTATTAATGCTTGACATAAAACGTTAAAACATTGTAATAAAAATTTTATTTTACTTTTTTTGGTAATTTGGAAATTCACATACTTGTTTTGAATAGTTTTGATAAATATTGTTCTTTGAGAGTCTTTGTGTATATGAAATTCCGAAATCAACCAACAAACAGACAAGTTTCAGAATGAAAGTGTAGGACAGTTTTTACAAGATAACAATTCTTTATCTATAATTTAAAAATTAAAGATAAATTAAAATATAGGAGAGAATATCTCTATTGCCC
>DYJV01000015.1:0-14135 GCA_020722945.1 Candidatus Methylomirabilis sp.
TGGCAATGCTTGCTCAGGCAAACTCTATGCCTCAACTTGCTCTTCAGCTTCTCGGTTAGATCAATAAAAAACAAGGGGGGAGGATTATCCCCCTTTTTTTTTAATAATATTTAGATTTAAAATTTAGATATATAAAAGGTATTCACCCTTCTCGATAAAATAATCAGCTATCTCCCTCTTTAAATGTATAAGGTCTATTGTATTAAATCTTGTAAATTTTCTGAGCATCTTTATCTGAGTTGAGAGGGTATCACCATCCTCTATAGAACTTAAAGCTTGTCTACCCCAAAAATGAATTTTTTCGATACCTTCATAAACAGAGGCTTTTGCAAGTTTTATATATATTTCGGAATCTTTCTCCCCAACTTTGTTTATCATTTGGATACACCTTAAAAAACCACTCTCAATAACGAATGTTTCAATTATCATATCAGCAGTTCTCATTAAAATTTCCTGCTCCTCTATTATATTTTTCCCAAATTTTTGAGCTGCCACCCCTGCTACAAATAGACACATCTTCTTGCAATTTTCAATTACTCTTTTAAATGTATCTACTTCCCTCTCATCATCTTCAAACATCTGCATAAATAACTCTCCACTGAGCACCTCATCAAGTAGTTTCTGAGCTTTCTTTACCAGTGGGATATCCCCTTTCATTGCTCTTCTCAAAAGCATTCCCGGTATAAGAAGCCTATTTATCTCATTTGTCCCTTCAAATATAAGATTTATTTTAGAATCACGATAATGTCTTTCAGCAGGATACTCCTGACAATAGCCGTAACCACCATGAATCTGAACATTTTCATCAACTGAGTAGCTACCTACTTCACTTCCGTAAACTTTTATTATCGAACACTCAACAGCATACTCCTCAATCCCTTTAAGAGCTTTCTTATTATACTCTGGGTCATTTTCTTCAATTGAGTGAAGTATAGAGTCTATCATCCCAACTGTTCTATAAGTAGCAGATTCAGCATTATAAATTTTTATACCCATATTTGCTATCTTCTCTTTTATTGCTCCAAAATCGGCAAGAGGTTTTTTGAATTGGAACCTCTCTTTTGAATACTTCAAAGACTCTTCAAGTGCAAGTTTTGATGCACCAATAGCTGCTGCACCAAGTTTGAATCTACCGATATTGAGGATATTGAATGCTATAAGATGACCCTTACCTATCTCACCAAGTAGATTATCCTTTGGAACTTTTACATTATTTAATATTACCTCTGTGGTAGAAGAGCCTTTTATCCCAAGCTTTTTCTCCTCAGGACCTATCTCCAAACCTTCCATATCTCTGTCAAGTATAAAACAACTAAATTTATCACCATCAACTTTTGCAAAGACAATATAACTTTGAGATATTCCACCATTTGTAATAAACTGCTTTGTCCCATTTAAAATGTAATATTTCCCTGTTTCATCAAGGATAGCTGTTGCTTTTGCAGCCAAAGCATCACTCCCACTGTTTGACTCAGTCAGGCAGTAGGCTCCTATCCACTCCCCTGATCCTAATTTTGGGAGATACTTCATTTTCTGCTCTTCTGTTCCGAAGTAAAGTATAGGTAATGTCCCTATCCCCGTATGTGCCCCGACTGTAACAGCAAAAGAACCAGCTCTTGCTATCTCTTCAGCAACAATAGTAGAGCTTGTCTTATCCATTCCCATACCACCATATTTCTGAGGTATATCAACCATCAAAAGACCCTTTTCACCTGCTTTTCTCATCAATTCTTTGACTACTTCAAAATTTTGATGCTCTATCTCATCATTTTTACTCCATACCTCTTTTGTAACAAAATCCCTTGCTGTCTTTGCAAACATTTTCAACTCTGAATCAAAATTTTCAGGGATATAGATATCTGACCCTGATATCTCCTCTGTTAAAAAAGCTCCACCCTTTCTATACTCCATCTTCTCCTCCTAAATATATTTTTAGAATTACAATAAATTAAATAGTTAAAATTAAAAATTATGAAACAATTAGAGAAAATATTTGAATATCTTTTCAAAATTATGAAAAAGTTATTAATAAAGCATTTCAAATATTCCAGCAGCACCCATCCCACCACCTATACACATTGATACAATACCATACTTCAAGCCCCTCATCCTCATTTCATATATCAACTGAACAGTAAGTTTTGCACCTGTGCAACCGAGAGGGTGACCAAGTGCTATCGCTCCACCATTTGGATTTACTCGATCCATAGAGATACCTAAATTTTTACAGCAGTATAAAAATTGTGATGCAAAAGCCTCATTTATTTCAAACATATCGATATCATTGAGCTGCATACCAGAAATTTTTAAAACCTTAGGTATAGCTATCGATGGACCTATCCCCATAAGTTCAGGTGGACACCCAGCAACAGCATAAGCAATAAACTTTGCCATAGGCTTTAAACCAAGATTATCAGCTTTCTCTCTTGACATAAGCAGGAGTGCTGCTGCACCATCACTCATTTGTGAAGAGTTCCCAGCGGTTACTGAACCACCATTCTTGAATACAGGTTTCAACTGGGATAAGCTCTCTAAAGTGGTATCACTCCTTGGACCCTCATCATCTTTGAATAGTTTCTTTGTAACTACCCTTTTCCCATCTTTAAAAAAAACACTCTCTACTTCAATTGGGACTATCTGCTCTTTGAATCTCCCACTTTTGACTGCATTACTTGCATTGATGTTTGATTTAAGAGCATATTCGTCCTGCTCTTGACGGGAGATATTGTATTTTGATGCTACATTTTCAGCAGTGAGTCCCATATTTATGTAAGCTTGAGGCATATTTTCAGAGAGATAAGGGTTGGGAGTAAGTTTATTCCCAGTCATTGGAACCATTGACATACTTTCACTTCCACCAGCAATAACAACTTCACTCTGACCGCACATAATTTTAAAAGCACCATCAGCAATTGTCTGTAATCCTGACGAGCAGAAACGATTTACAGTAACTCCTGGAACTGTATCAGGAAAACCTGCCCTTAAAAGGGCAACCCTTGCCATATTCAAACCTTGCTCTGCTTCAGGCATAGCATTGCCAATTATAACATCATCCACATCTTCAGCTTTTATAAAACCATCAACTCTATTTACAACTTCCTTTAACACAGTGGCTGCAAGATCATCAGGTCGAACCTTTACCAAAGTTCCCCGTTTGGCTTTCCCAATAGCTGTTCTTACAGCAGATACAATTACTGCTTCTCTCATTTTATATCCCCCTTTTTATATTTTAAATTTATATTTTAAATTAATTTCTTAAAGGTTTGTTAAACCTGAGCATATGTCTCATCCTTGCCTGTGTTTTTGGATGTCCACAAAGTGAGAGGAAAGCTTCACGTTCAAGATCGAGGAGATACCATTCATCAACAATGCTACCTTCGTCAAGATCTCCACCAGCAACAACATAGGCAAGCTTCTCACCTATAAAAGCATCATAGTCACTTATATGATTACCCTCTTTCATAGTAAATATTGCCACCTTAAAGAGAGAAAGAGCACTTTTCCCTAAAACTTTTATATCTTTTCTGTAAGGTTTCTTGATATAACCTGTCTCGGCAAGAGATTGACATAATTTTTTTGCATCATGGATAAGAAAATCTTTATTCATAGAGATTCTATCAGAATCTCTGAAGTAGCCTAACTCCTTTGCTTCAGATGCTGATGCTGCAATTTTTGCCATTGCAATTGTTTCAAATGCCCTCCTTGAAAATGGTAATCTATCAACACCCTCAATGTTATCCGGGATAATGTCAAAATTTCTTAAAATCATCTCCTTTGTCCCCCCACCAGCAGGGATGACTCCAACACCAACTTCCACAAGTCCGCAATAAGTTTCTGAAGAGGCAGCAACTATATCAGCAGCCATGCAAATCTCAAGACCTCCTCCAAATGTATATCCGAAAGGAGCTGCTACAACAGGTTTTGAGCAGTATTTTAGGTTCATACACGATTTCTGAAACGATTTAACCATAAAATCGAGCTCATCCCACTCTTCATCCTCAGCTTCAAAGAGAACCAACATAAGATTTGCACCAACACTAAATGCAGGACCCTGATTTGCAATAATAAGTCCTTCATAACTATTCTCAACAATATCAACAGCTTGATTAATCATATTTACAGTGTCAGCCCCTATTGAATTCATCTTTGAATGAAATTCGAGGCATAGTATCCCATCACCCATATCTATAATTGATGCCCCACTCTTTGATTTTATAACTTTTGATGTATCCCTTTTTATATCTTTGAGAATTATAGATTTTCTGTTTTCAATGATAGGTTTATACTTCTCCTCTTCAAAAGAGTAAAAATATTTGATGCCATTTTCCAGAGTATAAAAATTTTCATATCCCTTCTCAAGAAAGTTTAATAATTTTGGAGGAACTTCTCGAGATTCACTCTTTAACCTTTCAACTGATCTTCTCACACCTATGATATCCCATGTTTCAAATGGACCAAACTGCCAATTAAATCCCCATTTAAGTGCATTATCAATGTTAACTATATCATCAGATATTTCAGGGATTCTGTTTAAAGAGTAGATTAATGTTTCAGATAATGTCTGCCATGCAAATTGGGCTAACTTGTCTTTACCATAAATAATGGTTTTTATGCTGTTTCTAACACTGCCAGCTTGTTTTGCGGCTTCAAGTGAAGGATATTTAAACTCTTTTTTGGGTTCATACTCCATTGTAAGGTAATTTAACTCGAGAGTCTCCCTCTTATCGTTCGATTTAATCTTTTTATAAAAACCTTGAGAAGATTTGTTCCCAAGCCAACCACTCTGAAGCATCTTTTCTATAAATTGTGGAAGTTTAAATTGATCAACTCTCTCATCACCTTTTACAAGATCATAGACATTTTTTGAAACATGGTATAGTATATCAACACCTACAAGATCCGCAGTTTTAAAAGATGCTGTATTGGGACGTCCAAGAACTTTACCTGTTACACTATCTACCTCTGATATTGAAAGAGATTCGTTAATCATAGTATGAATTGTATTTGCTATGGAGAATACACCTATACGATTTGCTATAAAATTTACTGTATCTTTACAAAATACTACACCTTTACCAAGCTTATCTTCTGCAAATTTTACAAAAAAATTGATTATATCTGGGTCACTCTTTTTGCCTTTTACTATTTCAAGTAACTTCATATATCTTGGTGGATTAAAAAAATGAGTCCCAAAAAATCTTCTCTGAAAATTTTCAGAAAGATCTTTTACCATCTCATTTATAGAAAGCCCTGAGGTATTACTCGTGATTATAGCATGTTCAGATACACACTCCTCTACTCGTTTTAAGAGCTGCTTCTTTATATCCATCTTTTCAGCAACAACCTCTATCACCCAATCTACACTTTTTAACTTATCCATATCATCTTCAAAATTACCGGTGGTTATTAGAGATAGATTTTTGAGGCTCATTAATGGGGAAGGTTTAATCTTTTTAAGCTTCTCAACTGCAAGATTAGAGAGTTTATTCCTAAAAATTGGAGAATTTTTATCCAAACCTCTTTTGATATCCTCGTCAGAAAGTTGATCAAGGACAATATCAAATAAATAACATGGAATACCTGCATTTGCTAAATGAGCAGCTATTTGGCTGCCCATAACTCCTGCACCTAAAACAGCAGCTTTTTTGATACGATAATTCATTTTACCCTCCTATTTTTTATGACAAATTTAATATAAATTGCTAAAGTTATTGATAGTTTATAATCAAAGAGCAAAAAGATAAACTTACAAATAATGATACACAAATATTGAATGAATATTTATTCATTTATTAGATAAAAAAATTTAACTCTTTAAAGCTGAAAGTATAACTTTGTAAATATTATCTATTTTATCAGAGAGTTTATCTTTTTTGTCAGAGAGAACCCACGATGTAATTATAAGATCAACCGTTCCAAATATCATATGACCGATAATCCTGATATCAACATCACTCCTTATCATCCCCCTATTTATCCCATCTTTGAGGATCTCTCCAAGTATTTTATAGTAAGATTTCATTATATCTTTAATCTTTTGGCGTATCGATAGAGATGACTGCCTGAGTTGTATCTGTAAAAAATTTGCAATCTGGGGATTTTTCTCCATAAAAAGTGTATGTTCTGTAACTATTATCTTAATTTTGGAAAATGGGTCACTCTGACATAGAAGCTCATCTCTGATTTTATTAAGTATAGTATCTAATACATTTTCAAAAGATCTTATAAGGAGGTCCTCTTTATTCTTGAAATATGTATATATAGTCCCCTCTGCCACCCCTGCAATTTTTGCAATCTCTGTGATAGAGGCTTTAAAATAACCCTTTTCAGAGATAACTGTAACTGCTGCCTGAATAATCTTACTCTCTTTCTCAAAATCTTTATATTTTGACATTTTAACTTTCCTGATAAAGATTCTCTAACTTATCTTTATATTTTTCAAGAATTTTCTTTCTTCTCAACTTTAATGTAGGGGTAATTTCTTCATCCTCCATTGAAAAATCGTGGTCAAGGAGTATAAATTTCTTAATCTGCTCATACTTTGCAAGCGGTTCACACCTTTTTTCAACTCTATGTAGCATTAGTCTGAATATTTTGTCGTCATTGACCATTTGTGCATTACTATTGAATTTTAGGTTTCTCTCTTCCGACCACTGTTTTAATGCTTCAAAATTGGGGACAATCAGTGCAGATAAATATTTTTTACCTTCACCATACAGCATAACCTCAGAGATAAAAGAATCCTCTTTTAAAACATTTTCTACTGACTGTGGTGCAATATTTTTCCCCCCTGAAGTAACAATAAGGTCTTTTTTCCTATCAGTAATGTAGAGAAAACCTCTATCGTCAATTTTACCTATATCACCTGTTAAGAAGTAACCATTTTTAAATGAAGCTTCATTTTCTTCAGGTTTGTTGTGATAACCCTTTGTAACATTTGGACCTTTTACTAAAATTTCACCATCATCAGCAATTTTTACATCAACATCTTTTAACACTTTACCAACTGAGCCTACAATATTTTGACCTATCTGATTTACGCTTATTACAGGGGCAGTCTCTGTAAGGCCATACCCTTCAAGGAGATTCAAACCTACTCCGTTGTAAAATAATCCAAGTTCAAAAGGCAATTTGGCACCACCAGAGATCATAACTTTAACTCTTCCGCCAAAAACATCTCTAAGTTTTGAATAAATTTTTTTTTCAAAGAATTTGTATTTGATTGTGTCAAAAAAGGTGAAAGGTTTGCCAAAAATTTTATGTTCACTATACTTTTCTGCTGTATTTTTGGCATTGTAAAAGAGAAATTTCTTGACTGATCCTGCAACCCTTACTTTTTCTATAATTTTTTCTAATATTTTCTCATAAAGTCTTGGAACACTTACAAAAATAGTAGGTTTTATCTCTTTTAGGTTGTCCCCTACTGTATCTATCTTCTCTGCATAAGCTATTATAGACCTATAATACATAGGGATAAACTCCCCTATACATCTTTCAAAAACATGACTTAAAGGTAGATGAGAGAGAAATATATCATCACTTGTAACCTCTATTACTTCAGCACCCCTTATGATATTGTGAAGAAAATTGTTGTGAGAGAGATAAACACCTTTAGGAAGTCCTGTAGTTCCTGATGTGTAGATTATGGTAACAAGATCATCAAATGATGAGTTGTTAATAATATTAATTAGAGTATCTTTCTGAATATCTGTTGTCTGAATAATCTGGTCAAATATAACAACATTATCAGCATCACCTTCGAATATAACAATTTTATCAAGGAATTTAAAATCTTTTACTTTCAAAAACTGCTCTTTATTCTCCAAAAATAGTATCTTTATGTTGGAATCTTTAAGTATATACTCTATCTGACCAGAGGTGCTTGTAGGATAGATAGGAACTGTGACTCCACCTGAACATAATATCCCAAAATCTGCACAGAACCATTCAACTCTATTTTGAGAGAGTATAGCAACCCTTTCACCCAGTTTTATACCATTTGCAAGAAGAAAAGATGATACTTTAAAAACCATCTCACCTATATTTCTCCAAGAATAATCTATATATTTTCCACCCTTTTTATATTTAATGAAAATTTTTTCTGGAAACTCTTGAACATTTCTTAAAAATCTCGTAGACAAAGTATATTTTTCCATTATCTCTCCTTAATTGATTGAATAATCATTCATTATATAATATTGTTTTATATGTCAAGAAAAATTTTATTTTAGATTAAAGTAAAATTTATATTTTATTAAGTAATATGCATTAAAAATAAATAGAACATCTTTTAATTTACAATAGATATAGAGAAAATTTTTTGGATTTACTTGCACTTTTTATCTTCATATGATAAAAATTTGCAAAATCAACAACTTTCAAGAGGGAGCAAATTATTAGATTCTTTAAATTATTTTTAACCGTTGTATTCATATTTTATACGTTACCTCTTTTCTCCCATATACTTCAAGATATTCCACTATCTGTGTCTAAAGATTACATTGATACAACCGGTGAAGATTTTGACAAACTAATCGAGAAACAGAAAAATTTGATAGAGACGTTTACCAAAGAGGTAAATATACTCTCCAAGCAAACTTTAAACGAGAGTGACAAAATTACTTTAAGTAATACATTAGAATTTCTTTCAGGAATCAATGTCAAGTTTAACAAACTAAAAACTGAAAAATTATCAGAAAACAACATACCTTTTACAATATCACCACTCCCTTCTGAGCCTTATCCTCTCAATTTATTTATGGAGAATTTCCAGATTTATCAAAAAATATTAGAAAATTTGGCTGATACAAAATCAAAAGAAATTGTTTTTAAGCAATCTGAAAAATCTATTGAAAACGAATTAAACCAAAATATCTCAAATTACACAAAGAAAGTAAATCTTACCCCAGTATTAATTGATATTTATGAGCAAGCTGCAATGATAATTAGTTTACAGATAGATTATGCAATCATAAAGATCCAAAATCAGAAAAATATCCAGTTGATAAAACTCCTCAAAGATAGCCAACAGCAGAAGAAAAAGCAGCTTGATACAATTTTTAAAAATATATCCATTACCAAAAAAGATATTTCAGAATCATCTGATCATCTTAAAAAAATTACTGAATTAACTAACTCAGAGAGCAATACAATATCAGAAGATTTAAGAAAATTAAATCATACCATCTCTCTTTACCATATAAAGCTTGATAATTTAAGATTGGCAGCAAAGGAGAACCTTGACGATCCAACAAAGCTAAAAATATCAAATATAGAGCTGATTATTGAGGAACAGAAATTTAAACAATTATTTTTAGAGCAGAGAAGAGAAGAGCTTAAGCTCAAACTTATTCAATCATCATTCGATTTAGATTGGAAAAATGAATATATAAGCAGAAACTCTATGACTTCAAAGTTAAAAGAGTGGAAGAAGATATCTGAAGACCTTAAAGATATAGATGATAAGCTCACATCCAAACTATCAGAAGTAAGAGATATAAGAGCCAACATTACAGAAAAATTAGCTTCAACAACTAATAGTGAGCAGATGAAAGCTCAACTTAACAAAAATAACAATATAGTTTCAGATATAGTATTCAAAATGATAGTAAACAAAAAATTACTCCACGAAACAAAGACATTTATCACTTTTATAACTAATCTTTATTGGGAAAATATTCAACTCCAAGAAAAATTATTTTTATTGTCAAAAAAGGGTATCTCTGAAACATTTGAAAAAAGTAAGTATCTCTTCTCAATTAAATTATTCTCAACCAAAAATATCGATATTACAACAGGTAAAGTAATAATATTCCTCATATTTCTGATATTTGGCTACACTATAATCAAAATATCCCACAAGAAGTTGATAAAACTTCTGAAAACCAAATCTCAACTTTCAATTGGTGCAATCAACTCTATCTCAACTTTAAGTTACTATATTGCGCTTTTGACACTACTATTTATATCATTCTCATTAATAGGTATAAATTTTAGAGAGCTGACAATAATACTTGGAGCATTATCAGTAGGTATAGGTTTTGGCCTCCAAACTATTGCAAATAATTTTATTAGCGGGTTGATCTTGCTTCTTGACCGATCTGTCAAAGTTGGTGATATCATAGAACTTGAAAATGGTGTCATTGGTGAAGTCAAAAGTGTATCTATAAGAACAACAGTAGTAAAAAATTACGACGGTAAAGATATAATTTTGCCAAACTCTGAACTAATATCAAAAAGGGTTGATACATGGACATACTTTGATAATTGGAGAATGATAAGTATTCCTTTTGGAGTTGGATACAATAGTGATCCAAGATTTGTGATGCAGATAGCCTTAGATACTGCACAAGAGTTGGTGCAAGAGGCTCCCGCTCCCAAGAGTAACTATAGCCCTAAAGTCTTTTTTACAGGTTACGGCGAGAGTAGTATAGATTTTAATATTATTATTTGGTATGACTTATCTTCATCTTTATCATTTTTTCAGATAAAGAGCGATTTTTATCTCAAACTTTTTGAAAAATTGAAAAAAAATAACATTGAAATACCATTTCCCAAGAGGGACCTAAATATAAATGATCTCTCACCAGCTTTTCTCAAAGCAGTGGAAGGTCTATTGAAGGTAAAACCTCAAAATAGTTCAAATACCTTATAAAAGTTATTTCATTTGACAAAATTTGAAAAATTTTCTATAATCTTTTCTCGTAAAAGAGATGTTAGGGGGGAGATATGAATTTTTTTACTCAAAAGAAGTGGTCCCCATATTTAGGGGGATTTTTACTTGGTATTTTGCTACTTGTAGCAGTATATTTCTCAAACAAAGCGTTAGGAGCTTCGTCAGCATTTACAAGATTTGCAGGATTTTTTGAGCAGTTCTTTATGAAAGATCACTTTTCTCAACTACTCTACTACAAACAGTATAAACCTTATGTAGATTTTACAGTTCTTTCTCTTATTGGAATGTTTTTTGGAGGTTACCTATCTGCAAGATTTTCAAATGATATAAAAATAAGACTGATCCCCAAATTATGGGAGAAAAGATTCGGACCCAGCAAAACTTTAAGAATAGTAGCAGCACTTATCGGAGGAATTTTTGTAGGTTTTGGAGCAAGAATGGCAGGTGGTTGCACAAGTGGTCAAGGTATCAGCGGAGGCTCTTTTTTAAGTGTGAGCGGATGGCTTGCAATATGTTTCTTTTTTCTCGGTGGGATTATTACTTCATTTATACTATTTGGAAGAAAAGATTACTGATTTAAAGGTTAAGGGTAAGGAGGTATTTTTATGGTTTATATTTTTCCTATTTTAGTTGGTATTATATTTGGTTTTCTTCTCCAAAAGACAGAAATTACCAAATTTGAAACAATAGTCAATGTGTTGAGATTCAAAAATTTTACTGTGATAAAGTTTATGATGACAGCTATTGCTGTTGGTATGGTTGGAGTCCATCTTATGATGGAGTTTGGAGTATTGACCAATGTTATAAGATACATCTCTCCTACAAATATTGCAGCTATTGCTGTTGGCGGGACAATATTTGGAGCAGGCTTTGCTCTATTAGGTGGCTGACCTGGTCAATCTGTAGCTGCCTTAGGTGAAGGCAGATTAGACTCATTCTGGGGGATAGTAGGTATATTTATTGGTGCATTTATATATGGTGAAAGTTACAATTATTTTGCTGAAAATCTACTTTCAATAGGTAATTTGGGTAAAATTACATTCCCAATACTATTTAATCTTTTAAACCCATGGGTGATTATAATACCTTTCTTAATTTTTGTAATGATTCTATTTTTTATATTGGAGAGGTTTAGACTATAAAAGGATTAGGTATTAATTATGGCACCAGATATAGATAGAAGCAGATGTATCAACTGCCTTGTATGTGTTGATATATGTCCCTACGATGTTTTCAAAAAAGTAGATGGTATAGCTAAAGTTTTTTCTCCACAAAACTGTATAGAGTGTTCAGAATGTATCCGTAACTGCACCAGCAATGCAATCTCCCTAATATAGACAGGACTGAAAAAAATGGATGGATTAGATATATACAACAAATATTACAAGCTCGACTCCTATGAACAAAATGTAATTTCTGAGGTATCTCAAATTGTTAATGAGAATTTAGAAATATTCAGTAACAATCTCATTACCTTTTTTACTTCTGAAAGTGAATTAAATGACTTTTTTAAAAAAGATAACTTTAAGGAGCACCTTTCAAAAAGGAGTAAAGAGTGGTTGATGACTATATTCTCAAATAAAATTGACTCCAATTATATAAAATATATCACTAAAATTGGAATAGAACATGCCAAAAATAATCTACCACCCCACTACTTCAATGTTAGCATAGGAATAGTCCGTTCTACCCTTACAAAGTTGGTAAGGGAGTATCATAGTGATGTTGATAAGAGAGTTACACTGATAAATGCAGCAAACAAAATTCTTGATTTTAACCTTGATGTTATCAACTCTACATCCAGAGTTACTGAGATTGAGGATAAATTTTTAAAAGAGAAGTTAGAGAGTGGGCTGATAAGATTTGCTAAAGGTTTCTCACATTTTTTGAATATAATCCTCGTCTTTTTACTTGTCATCCTTTCTGTCTCTGTTTTCGGTTTTTTCGTTCAAGATTTCTCTCATATAATACATGGTAATATAGAGAAAGGTATTATCACATCACTTGGAACAATGCTTGTTCTCTGGATGATGATAGAACTTATAGAGGTCGAAATCACAAACCTCAAAACCAAAAAAATAAATTCTAAAGTATTTATAAGTGTTGTAATTGTTGCCTTTATCAGAAAAATCTTAATCACTACTTTTGACAAACCAGAAATAGAGAAACAGATATTTTTTGTTGCAACAGTCCTCGTATTAGCAATAGTCTATTTTTTACTTTCAAAGAGTGAAAAGAAAAATGAATAACTTCAATATCATTCTTGTTGAACCTGAACATTCAGGGAATGTTGGGGC
Source organism: Candidatus Methylomirabilis sp. (assembly GCA_020722945.1). Lineage (GTDB taxonomy): Bacteria > DYJV01 > DYJV01 > DYJV01 > DYJV01 > DYJV01. The sequence goes on from DYJV01000015.1 coordinate 12,973, forward strand.
AGTTGCTCGTGCTATGAAGAATATGGGGGTAAAGAATTTAAGGTTAGTAAATCCTAAATGTGATTACCTTAATGATGAAGCATTAAAATTCTCTGTTAACTCCTCTGACATACTTTACAATGCCAAAACATACAGTAACCTTAATCAATCTTTAGAAGATATTTCATTGATTGTTGCTGTTAGCCAACAGAGAGGGAAAAATAGCAGCACTCTTCCCTTCAAAGATGCTATAACCAAAATCAAAATAGCAGCCTCATCAAACATGGTAGGCTTAATATTTGGAAGGGAAGGTAATGGTCTAACTTCTTCTGAAATAGAGCTATCCTCTCTTACTTTACAGATACCAGCATCTGAAGAATCTCCCTGTCTCAATTTATCTCAGGCAGTCTTGATAATATGCCACGAGCTATTCAATACAAAATCATCTAATATTACTAATACCGACAAAATCCCCTCATTTAAAGAAATGGAGCTATTTTATAATTCTTTTCAAGAGTTACTTGTAGATATAGATTATGCAGATAAAGAGAATCCAACCTTCAAATTAAACGCTTTCAGAAAAATTTTTGGTAGAACTTTCTTGACAACTAATGAACTTGACTTACTTTACGGATTACTGAGGCAGATAAAGAATTATCAATTCATCATTAAAAAAAGAGTGGAGAAATATAGTGAATCATAAAAAATTTTATAGAGTCCAATTTATTACAGGGAAAAAAGAGTTTGATATTAAAGCTCAAATCGTGAGAGAGAGTGAATTTTTTGGGTTTCTTGAAATTGCTGATATAGTGCTATCTGATCCCAACAAAATAGTCATTACCCCTGATGAAGATGACCTAAAAAAAGAGTTTGAAAACAGCAAAAGATGCTTGATACCTTATCAGCATATAAGAAGGATTGATGAATATGACGGCAACATCCAAAAGATAATATCTCCATTTATAAAGATGAAAGATAGCGAAAATTTAGAGGAGTAAAACTCGATATACTATTGATAACATATAACAACAGAGTCATTTTCAAGTTCTAAATAAAGTAAACTTCCCCAATATCCTATTGATAAGTATACTATTTATGTAGCAATTCCCAGTCATCTTTTATGAAATCAAGTATCTTTGCTGCCCTTTCAGTGTAAAGATTAATTCCTTCCCAGTTTGGCCGAT
>DYJV01000015.1:14235-41808 GCA_020722945.1 Candidatus Methylomirabilis sp.
AGTATCTTTGCTGCCCTTTCAGTGTAAAGATTAATTCCTTCCCAGTTTGGCCGATCCACTGTTTTCTGCATAAAAAAACCATCTTTATCAAACCAACGAGGGAGGATACCTCCAAGAAAGAACCCCCTTTTTCTAAGGATATTTACTGCAGCACCGACCCATGGTGATGAAAGTTTGAGACAGACTTGGGTCACTTTACAATTTTTCTCAGATATCAATTTTTCTTCAGACTCCAATGCTAATTCAAAATCAACACCAATATTGCCAACAGTCATACGTGCTGCTTGTGCAAAATCAAATATCTGAGTAGATATTTCAGTTCTCCCTTCAGACGAAACCTATGATACTGTCAAGAAAATAATCACACCCTATCCACCTAACATAATTTTTAAATTAAATATTTATACCTAAATTTAAAAAGTAAATAAATCAAATAGGTTAACAATAATTAGTTAAAATTTCAAAATTGTATCTAAATAAAAGATGAAGTTATAAAAATATTTTACGGAGTATAAGTGTATTCAGGAACAATATTTTTTATAAATGCTCTTTTATCTTCTACTTTAAATAAATCATCTATCTTTTGTTTCAGCTCCTCAAAATCGTATCTAAAAGGTTTTGCAATAAATATTGACTCATACTTTGTTTTAAGCTCAGCACTATCAAGAAGTAGCTCCTCATAAAGCTTCTCACCTTTTCTTAATCCTGTAAATTCAATTTTTATATTATCCTTGTTGTATAAAGCAATCATTCTACTTGCAAGATCAACTATTTTTACCGGTTCACCCATATCAAGTATGAATATCTCCCCACCCTTTGCCATTGCAGTTGCCTGCAAAACAAGCTTGCAAGCTTCAGGAATAAGCATAAAAAATCTTGTTATCTCAGGGTGTGTAACAGTCACAGGTCCACCTTTGAGGATCTGCTCTTTAAATTTGGGGATCACACTTCCGCTGCTATCAAGAACATTACCAAATCTAACACTTGATATCACTGTCTTTCTTGAATCTATACTTTGAGCATATATCTCAACAACTCTTTTGGAAGCCCCCATTACACTTGTAGGCCTAACAGCCTTGTCAGTAGAGATAATAAGCAATTTATCAACAGAGTGCTTGATAGATAAATCAATTACATTTATAGAGCCCAAGATATTATTTACAATACACTCATCAACATTCTCTTCACAAATATGAACATGTTTGTATGCAGCAGCATGGATAACTATGCTTGGTTTGTGTGTGGTAAAAACTTTATCAAGGGTGTCTTTATCTGTAACTGAAATCAATCTGATGATTGCATGAGGAAACTCCTCATAAACTCTGTATAGATTGAACTCTGAATTATCCACTAAAATAAGTTTCTCAGCACCAAAAGTAGAACATTGTCTGACTATCTCACTACCTATACTCCCACCAGCACCTGTAATAAGGAGCGTTTTCCCCTTTATAAAATTTTTTATTAGCTCTGTATCAAGGTCTTTAGGTTTTCTTGCTAAAAGATCCTCTATCGATATATCCTCTAATTTTTTATTCTCCTCAAAGTATATAGCTTTCTTTATCTCAGCTACTCCATTTTTTTTCAATAAATTAAAAATATTATCAAGCTTTGAAGGTGAATATTCGGTGGTAATTATTGCAGAGTGGATCCCCTTTCTTTTTACTATTTCAGGGAGATTCTTTAATCTTTCTATCTTTAGATTCAGCATATATGTCTCAAAAAGATTTTCATTTTCATCAAATATTACTATAGGCTGATATTCTATTTCGCCGTTGAGGTAACTTTTGATAATATTTTCTGTCCGTGTATTTGCACCTATGATTAGTGCAGGTTTTAAGTCTGTTCTTATATTTTCAGCTATCAATCGTTTTGATATTCTTAAAACACCAATAAATATAAATGAGATTGCAAAATCTATAAAGATAACACTCCTTGGAAAAGGGTTAAAGAAATCTGAAAAGAAATTAAAGAGAGTAAAAAATATAAGATATGTTAAAAGATGAGCCTTAAATATCTTTTTGGCATCAATAAGACTGAAGAATCTCCATGCTACAAAGTAAATTTTGAAAATAAAGAGGAAAAATATCTTTAAAATAGATAGAATTATAAAACTTTTATATAACCCTGCAAAAAACTCATCACCTATATCAAAGTTAAATCTGAGATAAAATGATAGGTATAAGGAGAAGAAAGATATAAAAATATCTGCTGTTAAAAAAAAGATAGCTCTGATACTCTTTGTAGGCTTTAAAATAGTCATTTACCCTTTCTCTTTTTTATGTAGATGAAGGCAATAATTGAGATAGTAAAAACAACTATGCTTACTGCCTGTGATGTAGATATAAATCCTAACATTCCCCGAGGGTCCCCTCTAAAACATTCAACTACAAATCTTCCTATTGAATAGAGGATTCCATATAGGCATACCACCTGTCCATAAAAAGTTCTACCTTTTTTTAAAACATAAAGAAGAATGAGGAATATCAAAAAATTTGCAATCATATGGTATATCTGAGTAGGATGAAGATATACATTAATAGGAGCAAGACTCATCGGGGATGTAAATTTTACCGCCCATGGTAATGAGCAAGGCTTCCCATAACAGCATCCCGCAAACAGACAACCTATCCTCCCTATTGCCTGCCCAAGTGGAAGAACAGTCAGTAGTATATCACCAAGTTTTAAAATATTTAGATCTTTATGCTTTAACTTATAAAGTAAGCCTGCTCCAACAGCAGCTATAAATCCACCGTAGTAAACCAATCCCCCCTCCCATATTTTTAAAATATTGAGAGGATTTTTTAAGTAAAATTTATACTCAACTATTACATACATTAATCTTGCTCCAATAACTGCAGATATCAGCAGATAAAAAGATATATCAAAGATGAGATCTTTACTGAAATTATCCTTTTCTGATAGATAAGCCGCAAGATAGATTGCTGCAAAGAAACCGAGTGCAACAAATAAACCGTAAAAATGAACTTGAAATCCATATATTTCGAAAAGTAGTGGATGCATATTTAACCTCTTCTCTTATTAATAAAGAAATTACTATATAAAATTAAAACAACACCAATAGAGATATAACTATCAGCAAAGTTAAAAGCTGCCCAATGGAAATTTTTCCAATATAGGTCAACAAAATCAACCACATAACCGTAAAAATATCTGTCAATTATATTTCCAAAAGCACCTGCAACAATAAGAGTAAAGCCAAAACGCTCTATAGGTGATATAGATTTGGAAAATAGTGTAAATATATATATTGCAAGAGCAGTAAAGATAGGGAGAAGTATAAGGAGAGGAAACCTTAATGATTTTTCAAGGTTACCTAATAGCCCAAAAGCAACCCCACTATTTTTAACATAAATAAGTGAGAAAAAACCTTTAATAACATCAATTTTTGTAAAAAAGTTAAAGTGTGTTTTGACATAAAGTTTAGATAGATAATCGATGAGTATCAAAAACGAGAGTATAGGGAGGTCTTTTAATATTCTCTTAAACAACATCTACTCATTCCCTGAAGGTAAGTTGTAGATAGACTCTTCACCACCCAAAAGCTCTTTGCTATCCATCTTGTTCCACTGGTTGTTTGCATACTTATAAACACCATTTACCTTGACCGGAACTCTTGAACTTCTCGGATCCTTATCCCTCAAAAAATCAAGTTTGACATGAAAAAGTCTTGTCTTGGAAGTAAACCTTATGCGTGATAGTGGAGCATTATTAAAATCATCAATATCGATCTCTGAAAATTTTAAACGAGGTATTTTGCAATTTTCAGATAAAACTATATGACTATATCCAAAATTACAATCTTTTCTGTCCAATGTTTCGAGGTAAGATTCGTCAGATGAGTTGACAAATATAGAGATAGTATCCCTTGTTCCGGGAGTTTTAAAGAGATGCTCCCCATAAAAACCTATAAGTGTATCCCTAAAAACTCTATGCTCAGGTTTTGGATTGCACTCAATAACTATAAGTAGGTCCAGATCTTGTCTTTTTGTAAAGTAAAGCTCATTTGCTTTCTTTACGATAGAGTATATATTTGACCAGTAGTTATCTCTATAAACAAAATCAAAACATATCAGTGCCATAAAATTAAAAGGGATCATGCTTGAAGTAAAGAGATAAAAATATTTGCTTTTGTATAAGTCCATATTTGCATCAAGAGACTCTTCACCAGAAAAAGGGTGTGTCTTTGCCTGTATGAAAACTTGTAACCTTTCAGAGTTGTCCTTTATGATTACAAACTCAAGATTTACAGGTTTATCAGAAGGGGTATCATTTGCATCGTTGCTGACTATGTCGTATGCTTCTTCATTAAATTGTTTAAATTTGGTAAGATAGTTGTAAAAATTAGAAAAGTTGAGATGCTCACTTCCAAAGATAACTACACAATTTTTATCTAACTTCTCATCCAATATTTCGATAAATCTGTCTACAAACTCGCAAGGGATCGAATCTTCAGGGAAGATTATAAAATTACTATTCGATATTTTACAATTTTTGTCATCATACTTATCAAATATTTTTATTATCTGTTCAAATTTATCTTTAGGTTTTTCACTAACATAAAGAAACCCTTTTTTCTTTAATTGGCAGGGAACCTGAGCAGCAAGAAGGTTGATATTGCTTAAATTTGAGAAGAATAGAGGGACTCTTTTATCTATTATACCTATCATTTGAGGTTTCCGTAATATTTTTTAGGTAAAGATGTGAAATTGAGCATTTAAAATTTTATAAATTAAAATTTATCCCTGAAATCTCTATAACCCTTTAAATTGTGAGATTCAATGTTAAAATGTTTAGATAAAATGTAATTAGTCCCCTCTGTAAGTGGAAAATTTTGGAAATTGTTTCTATTTACCCACTCTGCATTTAAAACTTCACTCTTGTCAATTTTAAGATTGAAATCTTGACAAATAGACTTAAAAAAAATTATTAAGTATTGAAAATCGTTAAAGAAAACTTCAAAAATATCAAAGAGTGAAGGGTTGTAAATAGTAAGTCCAACTTCCTCCCAAACCTCCCTCTTTACACAATCAAATACACTCTCACCATCTTTTAGATTGCCACCTGGCATAACATAAAGATTTTTAAAGGGTGGAATGGCTCTCTCTGTTATTAAAATATCTTTTGCACTATTTTCAATAAGGGCTACGCACCCTACTTTAATCATTTGGATATCATATTTCTTATCTTTAATCTTAAGGCATTTAGTTTGATAAAACCATCAGCATCTTTTTGGTCATAAACATAATCCTCTTCAAAAGTTGCAATTTCGGGATTGTAAAGTGATTTGTCAGATTTTCTACCTGCAATTATGACATTACCTTTGTAAAGTTTGACCTTTACAACTCCTGATACAACACTCTGCATTTCATTAAACATCCCTTGTAAAATCTCTCTGTCAGGGGAAAACCAAAATCCATTGTAAACAAGCTGGCTATACTTTGGAACAAGTGAATTTCTTAAATTTAAAACTTCTCTGTCAAGAGTAAGTGATTCAACCGCTCTATGTGCATGGTAAAGGATTGTGCCTCCGGGAGTTTCATAAACGCCCCTTGATTTCATCCCAACAAATCTGTTTTCAACAATATCAACTCTTCCAATACCATGTTTACCACCTAACTCATTTAACTTTTCAAATAGTGATGCAGCAGACATAGCCACCCCATTTATCATCGTAGGGATACCTCTATCATAAGTAATTTCGATATATTCAGGTTTGTCTGGTGCTTTTTCTGGGGAAACTGAGAGAAGAAACATATCCTCATCAGGCTCTCTCCATGGATCTTCAAGTATTCCACCCTCAAAACTTATATGAAGAAGATTTCGGTCACTGCTGTAAGGTTTCTCTTTGGTCACAGGCACAGGAATACCATTTTTATTTGCAAAATTAATCAACTTTTCTCTTGAATTGAGATCCCATATCCTCCATGGTGCAATAACTTTGATTTCAGGCATAAGTGCATAGTAAGTAAGTTCAAATCTTACCTGATCATTCCCCTTCCCTGTGGCCCCATGGCTTACAGCATCTGCTGACTCTTTGCGAGCTATCTCTATCTGCTTTTTTGCTATCAGAGGACGAGCTATTGATGTTCCAAGAAGGTAGTAATTTTCGTAGATTGCAGCACCTTTAAACATCTCAAAAACATAATCTTTTACAAACTCATCTTTAAGATCTTCAATGTAAACTTTTGATGCACCTGTTTTGAGAGCTTTCTCCTTTATCCCATCAAGCTCCTTACCTTGACCAAGGTCTGCTGCAAAAGCAATAACTTCACAGTCGTAATTTTCTTTCAACCATTTTAGTATAACTGATGTATCAAGACCTCCAGAGTATGCTAATACTATCTTTTTTATGCTCATTTTATCCTCCATCAATTTTTAATAATTCCCATTATACCACGTAGGGTAAGATTTATCAAATTTATCATTTGTTACCTGAAATATCTTTGCTGATTCAAGGTTTAGGACAAATATCTGCCTTCCTGATGAGACCAATCTTGTAAATAGAAGATATTTCCCATCCTCAGAAACTGAAACAAATTCATCAGAATGCTCCCCAAAGGTAAGCTGCTCATAGTGCATCTGAGACACCCCCATACGGCATATTTTGAATTTCCCATCCACAAATGAAGAGAAGTATAAATATGTATCATCATGTCCCCAAGCAGGGTATGCAGAGTATTTGGAATTAAAAGTAAGTCTGGTCGAAATGTCTCTCTCTAAATCATAAATATAAATCTGAGGAGTTCCTGTCCTACTTGAAACGTAAGCTATCTTCTTGCCGTTGTGGCTCCAGACAGGGTTGGCTTCATTATAGCTATTGTCAGTAATTTTTTTGATTAGTTCACCATTCATATTGAATAGTCCTATTTCAGCATCACCGTTGTCCTCAAACATCATAGCAAAGATACCGGTTTTAGGATTGAGATCAGCTCCAGCAGAAAATGAACCTTTCTGGAAAATAAGCTTTATCTGACCTGTTTTAAAATCTTTTTTGTAAATACCTGCACGCCCATTCTCAAATGATGTAAAATAGAGTGTATCGCCATATATCTTTGGATCTATGTTGGTATGATTACTCTTGACAAGGACTTTTTTGCCGCTGCCATCATAATCAACAAGATATATCTGCTTTAAACCATCTTCATTTGCAACATAGACAATCTTATTCTCAAATATCCCCTTCTCACCAGTAAGTGCTTCAACTATCTCATTGGATATCTTGTGGGCAACTTTTCTATAAAGGTTCACACTACCGTAATAATTTTTAAAAAGTTTCTCCTTTTTAAGGAAAAGATCAAATATCTTCATTTTGATGGAGATGTTGTTATCTTGAGTTTTTGATATTTCCCCCTGAATTATAAACTCAGCTTTACCGAGTTGTTTGAGTATAGCTGGTGATATATTAAAATTATCAAGTGCTCCACCTTGGCTGAAAGTTATTAAAAAATTATTTGAAAATTCGAGATCTTTTGTTATCGTAGACATTATCTCATTATTTATCTGGTCATCAAATCCTACATCAGCTTTGAACTTCACGATATATAAAGGTATTTTCCTTTTATCCTTTGCTTTTACATTAATATCAAGCTGAATTTGTGCAAATATATCCCCTGAAAAGAGAATCAAAACAAAAATTAATAAGAATTTAGCTACCCTATTCATTTTAAGCCCTCTTAGACTACCATAAGATTTATTTCGATTTACAAGAAAATTATAAATCAAACTGCGAAAAATCTTTAATACATTCTTTGATAAACTGTCAATAAGTTTATTTAATAGTAATTTTGGTATTTATGGATAAAAGTTAGATAAATATCTAAATTAACAGATAAAAACAGTTAAGAGAAGATGTTATTTTTTATAACTATAAAAATTTATTTTAATTGATAAGAGATTAAAAAATTTAATTTAACTGAAAAAGGGTAAAATATTTTGTTTTTTCTTGACCTTTGAGCGGTTATTTTATATTAAAAACAATCAAATTCAAGACAGGGAGTATTACATGGCAGTCAAAGATAAGAGACCAATTGACGAAAGCACATCTTCTGAAGCACTAAATTCTGCTCTATTCCAGATAGAGAAGCAGTTTGGGAAAGGCTCCATAATGAAGCTTGGAGAGAAAGATTTCATCCCTGATATTCCTGTTGTAAGCACAGGCTCTATCTCTATTGATTTTGCTATCGGTGTTGGAGGGGTTCCAAGAGGGAGAATTATAGAGATATTTGGTCCAGAATCTTCAGGGAAGACCACACTTGCCCTTCATATTGTTGCAGAAACCCAAAAATTAAACGGAGTTGCTGCATTTATAGATGCAGAGCATGCTCTTGATCTCAATTATGCTAAAAAATTAGGTGTCAAAATTGATGAAATTCTTCTCTCACAGCCAGATTGCGGTGAAGATGCCCTTGAAATTGCAGAAATACTTGTGAGAAGTAATGCGGTTGATATCATTGTAATAGACTCTGTTGCCGCACTTGTTCCAAAAGCAGAGCTTGAAGGGCAGATGATCGATTCGCAGATAGGACTTCAGGCAAGACTTATGTCAAAAGCCCTTAGAAAACTTACAGCCATGATCAGTAAAACAAACACTATCCTTATATTTATCAACCAAATAAGAATGAAGATTAATACTATGGGGTTTGGTGCAAATCCAGAGACTACAACAGGCGGGAATGCACTTAAATTTTATGCTTCAATCAGGATGGATATCAGGAAGATAGCTACACTAAAAAAAGAGAGTGACACAATTGGTAGCAGAACACGGGTTAAGATAGTCAAGAACAAAGTAGCACCACCATTTAAAATTGTTGACTTTGATATTATTTACGGTCAAGGAATAAACAGAGTGGGGGAGATAGTAGATATTGGAGTTGAAAAGAAACTTATCAAGAAGATAGGAGCATGGTACTCTTACGGAGATGAAAGGCTTGGTCAGGGAAGGGATAATGCTGTTGATTATATCAAGAAAAACCCTAACCTTTTGAAAGACCTCGAAGCCAAAGTTTACGAGAATCTTAAAGCAGACAACGATTTTTTTACATTAGAGCACAAAATAGAAGACGAGCCAGAAATAGAACTTTAAAAAAATAGATAGAATTAAACTAAGGGGAGTCAAAATGAAGCTTGAGCTTGACGATATACTAAAAGCAGCCCTCAAATTTGGAGTTTCTGATATACACCTAAAAGTTGACAGGCCACCAAGTTTTAGAATTGATGGTAAAATAAAGCAGCTAAAAGAGCATGAGCCACTCAATGGTGATGACCTTAGAAAAATGGTTGATACTATTGTCCAAACAGTCGAAAGGAAGAAGGAGCTCGATACTCGTCGCAGCACTGACCCTGCATACGAAATACCGGGAGTTGGGAGATTCAGGGTAAATATATTTTATCAGAGGGGGAATCTTTCAATAGTGTTAAGAAGTATCCCAACCGTCATTCCCAATATTGATGCGATATCTGTTCCTCCAGTCATAAAAGAGATAGCTCTTGAAGAGAGGGGGCTAATCCTTGTAACAGGGATTACAGGAAGTGGTAAATCTACAACACTTGCTGCAATGATTGACCACATCAATGAAAACAAAAATTCACATATACTCACAATAGAGGATCCTATAGAGTTTGTGCATCAAGATAAGAAGTGTGTTATCAATCAGAGAGAGATAGGGAAAGATGCAACTTCCTTTGCAGACTCTTTGAGAGCAGCATTAAGGCAAGACCCTGATATTATACTTGTTGGTGAGATGAGAGATTTAGAGACAATAGAGACTGCTCTTCATGCAGCAGAGACAGGACACCTTGTAATGAGCACTCTTCATACACTTGATGCAAAAGAAACAGTCAATAGGATAATTTCACAATACCCTCCACACCATCAGGAGCAAGTCAGGATTCAGCTTGCTGAAGTGCTAAAAGCAGTTATATCACAGAGGCTCCTCCCCAGAAAATCAGGCAAAGGTAGGATTGCAGCAATAGAGATATTAAGAACATCTTCAAGGGTCAAGGAGTGTATCAAGGTCAAGGAGAAAACTTCAGAGCTTTCTGATGCTATGGCACAAGGTAGAGTTACAATGGGTATGCAGACTTTTGACCAGGCACTATTAGACCTGTATAACAAGGATATTATATCTTACGAAGAGGCAGTCAAAAATGCTAACAACCCTAACGATTTTGCACTTGCTGCACAAGGGATTGGTGGTGGAGATGCATCATCTTTTACATCTTAAAATCTATAATTCAAATAAAAGGAGATTGTAGTGACAGGGAGTGAAATCAGGAAAAAATTTTTAAAATATTTTGAATCAAAGGGTCATACAATAGTCAAAAGCTCTTCCCTTATCCCTATTAACGATCCCACTCTTATGTTTGCAAATGCTGGGATGAACCAATTTAAAGACCTCTTTCTCGGTTTTGAAAAGAGAGATTATACAAGGGCTACTACATCCCAAAAATGTGTTAGAGCAGGAGGGAAGCACAACGACTTAGAAAATGTTGGGAAAACTGCAAGGCACCACACATTCTTTGAAATGCTTGGGAATTTTTCATTTGGTGATTATTTCAAAGAGGATGCAATTAATTTTGCATGGGAATTTTTAACAGAAGAGCTGAAACTTGACAAAGATAAATTGTGGGTGACTATTTACCTTGACGATGATGAAGCTTTTGATATCTGGCACAAAAAAGTAGGAGTTTCTACTGACAGAATCATCCGACTTGGGGAAAAGGATAACTTCTGGTCAATGGGTGATACTGGTCCCTGCGGACCCTGCTCAGAAATTATATATGACCAAGGTGAACATATGACTTGTTCTAAAGAGTGTGGGATAGGTAAATGTGACTGCGATAGGTTTTTAGAGATATGGAATCTTGTCTTTATGCAGTTTAATAGGGATTCAGATGGTAATATGACTCCTCTTCCTAAACCAAGTATTGATACAGGTATGGGCTTAGAAAGGATTACAGCAGTTGTTCAGAAAGTAAATAGCAATTATGAAACTGATTTATTAATGGACATCATAAATGATATCTCAAAACTTACCAATATAAAATATGGTTATAATGAGAGGGACAATATTTCACTCAGGGTAATAGCTGACCATATCAGAGCAGTAACTTTCCTTATAAATGACGGAGTTCTCCCATCAAATGAGGGTAGAGGATACGTATTGAGAAGGATTATGAGGAGAGCAGCAAGGCATGGGAAGCTGCTCAATATCAATGAAGCTTTTTTATACAAAATAGCAATGAATGTTGGTGAAAAGATGAGAGATCAGTATCCTGAGATACTTGATAATCTCAAATATATTCAAGAGATTATCAAGATTGAAGAGGAGCGGTTCCTTGCAACAGTTGATAAAGGACTTCTGATACTCAATGAGGAGATTTCTAATCTCAAACAGAGTGGTAAAAATATTATTACAGGTGAGGTTGCATTCAAATTATACGATACTTTCGGATTCCCTCTTGATCTTGTAGAGGATATTGCGGCAGAGCAGAACTTCTCAGTAGATAAAAAAGGTTTTCAAAATGAGATGGCAAGACAGCAGGAGCAGTCAAGGAAATCGTGGGTAGGTTCTGGTGAATCGGGTATAGATGAAATTTACAAAAAACTCTCTTCAGACAATATAAAAACGGTTTTTACAGGTTATACTGAGTTAAAAACAGATAGTAAAATTATCGCCATAATAAAGGATGGCAAAATTTTAGATTTAGCCTCTGAAATTGGTGTAAAATACGATATTATTACACTTGATACACCATTTTATGGTGAATCGGGTGGTCAGGCTGGAGATAAAGGGGAGATACTCTCTCCAAATTTTAAATTTGAAGTTTACGACACAAAAAAATTTATGAATATTGTTGTTCATAAAAGTATATTAAAGAGTGGGAGAGCTGCTACAAATGACAATGCCACTTTAATAGTTGATACCAAAAGAAAACTTACAGCCGCAAATCATACCGCTACCCACCTTTTGCAGTATGCATTAAGAAAGGTATTGGGTGAACATGTAAAACAGGCAGGATCAATGGTTAATAGTGAAAGAGCACGATTTGATTTTACACACTTCAAATCACTTACTTTTGAAGAACTCTCAACTATCGAAGACCTCGTAAATCAGGCTGTTATCTCAAATATTCCACTTAAAATAGATGAGATGCCGCACGACGATGCAGTAAAGATGGGAGCTATGGCACTTTTTGGTGAAAAGTATGGTGATATAGTAAGGGTAGTTCAAGTTCCGGGTGTAAGTGTAGAGTTATGTGGAGGCACACACGTAAAAGCAACAGGTGATATAGGACTTTTTAAAATAATAAACGAATCAAGTATTGCAAGTGGTGTAAGGAGAATAGAAGCACTTACTGGACATAAGGCTCTCCTTTATATTAGAGAGATGGAATCTGATTATATCAACTCTCTTAACTTTTTTAAAACCAAAAGGGGTGAACTCTCAAATAAAATATCTTCACTCTCAGAAGATTTAAAAGAGACTCAAAAGAGATTAGAGAAGCTTTCACATCAGCAATCTTCAAAAACAATAGAGGGTGATATTGATAATGCCACTGAAACAATAAATGGGGATACCAAGCTCATCTGCTACGCAGTCAATGATCAAGGTCAGAAAGAGTTAAGAATGATTCTTGACAGAGTAAAAGATAAAGTATCAAAAGGGGTTATAATTCTTGCTGGTAAAGAGGGTGAAAAGGTTTCATTTATCATATCAGTAACCAAAAATCTTACAGAAAAGGTAAAAGCAAACGAACTTATGACTATTATTACACCTTTGATAAATGGCAAAGGTGGTGGTAGAGTAGATATGGCACAAGGTGGTGGCAGCAACTCTCACAACATAGACAAAGTATTTAAAGTTATTAGAGAGAGTGTTTTAAAATCTCTTGGATTATAAGAGAGAAGGGAATTAATGAAAACAACTTTACCCTATTTAAAAATAATTAAGAGTATTACTCTAATTAATATTTTTCTATTTCTATCTCTGCTACCTATTTTTAGTGGAGATCTAATCAACTATAAACTCAAAAATGGTATGGAAGTTATCCTTATTGAGAAGAGAGATCTTCCAATTGTAAATATAAATATAATTTACAAAGTAGGATGCAAAGATGAATACAACGGTATTACAGGGATATCACATATGCTTGAGCATATGAATTTTAGAGGTTCACAACACTTCCCTGATGGATTTATGGAAAAGTTTGTTACCAAAAATGGTGGTATAGAAAATGCGTCCACCTCTTTTGATTATACAAGATACTATGTGACTATTAGACCTGAAGCTATAGAGCAGGTTCTATCTGTTTATGCTGACAATATGGTAAACCTTCAACTTGACAATGATAAATTTCTTAAAGAGAGGAGTGTTGTTTATCAGGAGAGGTTATGGAGGGTGGACAATTCACCTGATGGCTATCTATACTATGCAATACACAAACTTGCTTACCTTGAAGCACCATATAGATGGACACCAATAGGTTTTACATCTGATATCCTAAATTGGTCAATAAACGATATATCAGATTTTTACAAGAAGCACTACTCCCCTGATAATGCAGCTATTCTGATAGTAGGTGATATCGATAAAGATAAAGTTAGAAAAATAGTAGAGGAGAAATTCTCAAATATAAAGCCTTCAGGGTATAAAGGTAAGTTTACCGAAGAACCAGAACAGAATGGGGAAAGGAGATTGAATCTCCAATTTATCTCATCCAACAAGAAACTTGCTCTTGCATACCATATCCCACCCCTTGCAGACAACTCTACTCCTGCTCTTGATATTCTGACTTACTACCTAACAGGGAGAGATAATTCAATATTAAAAAGGAAGTTGATAAGGGAGAAAAAGCTTATTTCACAGATAGATGGTGGGAATCAAGAGAGGAAGCATTCTGCTCTTTACCTTATATTTGCCACTATCAATCAAGAATCAGATTTTAAAACAGTGGAAGATGCTATATATGAAGAGCTGCAACGCATAAAGAATGGTGATATTTCAGAAGAGGAGTTTGAGATATCAAAAAATAAAGCTATATTTGACAATATTTACTCTAAAGAGAGTATATCATCAATAGGTCAGATTCTATCTTTCTATCTTGCACTTGGGAGGGTTGATTACTACAACAATTACCAAAAGCTGATAAGCCAGACTACCAAAGATGATCTAAAAGCTATTGCATCACAAATTTTCAACAAAAACAACCTTTCTGTCATCAATCTCTACCCGATAGATGGGAAAGCTTCCACTTACACACCACCTATTTCAGGCGATATGAGATAAACATTATTTTGAGGATAAGATGAAATACCAGCAGATAAAATATGAAAAATTAAATACATATCCACTTACAGAGCGTGAGAGCAAAGTTTCTGTTGATAATTTTTTTAAAAGTAATGAGAGAGATTTTATAGATAAACTCCCCAAAATTTTGGCAGGTGAAGATTTAAAAAATATAATTGAAATTACTTTAAAAGCTGTAAAGGGGAACAACAAGGTTATACTTGCTATGGGTGCACATGTAATAAAAGTTGGACTATCACCCTTGATTATAGAGCTTTTAAAAAAAGGTGTTATTGATCTTATTGCACTCAATGGAGCTGGTATAATTCACGACTCAGAGATAGCAATGAGTGGGAAAACATCTGAAGATGTTGATAAAAATCTCGATCATGGTAATTTTGGGATGAGTGAAGATACAAGTTTTCAGATTAATAATGCAATTAATATAGGTTTTAAAGATGGTTTGGGATTGGGTGAAAGCATAGGTAGATGGCTTAAAGAGGGGGATTTTAAATACAACAATTATTCAATCTTATACAATGCTTATCAGCTTGATATCCCTGTTACCGTTCATGTAGCATTAGGGACAGACATTATACATATGTCAGAACATGCTGATGGGAAAGCTATAGGGGAATGCTCTCTTAGGGATTTCAAAATTTTCTGTAATAGCGTAAAAGATCTCCAAAATGGTGTTTTTTTTAATGTAGGTTCAGCAGTTATTCTACCAGAAGTTTTCCTTAAAGCAGTTACTCTTGTAAGAAATCTTGGTTACAAACTCGACGATTTTACAACTGTTAATCTTGATTTTATAAAACATTACAGGCCTATGACAAATGTTGTTACAAGACCTGTAAAAAATAAAGGTAAAGGGTTTTACCTTGTAGGGCATCACGAAATAATGTTGCCACTAATATTTACAACTTTATTAGACAAATTATAATTTTATGGAGGTTACATGGAGTTAAAAGATACACTAAATTTACCAAAAACTGATTTCCCGATGAAAGCAAATCTTGCACAGAAAGAGCCTGAGTTCATAAAAAAATGGAATGAGGAGAATCTTTATCAAGAGATAATAGAAAGTAGAGCTAACTCAGATAGATATATCCTGCACGACGGACCACCGTATGCAAATGGAAATATCCATATGGGGCATGCCTTAAACAAAATTATCAAAGATTTCATCATAAAATTCAAAACAATGAAGGGTTATTATAGTTACTACACTCCGGGTTGGGATTGCCATGGACTCCCAATAGAGCATCAGGTTGACAAAGAGCTTGGAAGTAAGAGATTTGAAAAGAGTGTCAATGAAAAGAGAAAATTGTGCAGGGAGTATGCAAAAAAATTTATAAATATCCAGAGGGACGAATTTATCCGTCTTGGAATCTTTGGTGATTGGCAAAATCCATATCTTACTATGAATTACGAATATGAAGCAAAGATTGCAAGGGAGCTTGGTAGATTTTTTGAAAATGGGTATGCATACAAAAAGAAGAAACCTGTCTATTGGTGCTCTTCTTGTGTTACAGCATTGGCAGAGGCAGAGGTTGAATATGCTGATCATACTTCTGAATCTATATATGTAAAATTTAAAGTTGTTGATGGAATCTCCAAAATATCTGAATCATTAAAAGATAAAGAGTGTTACTTTGTAATATGGACCACTACACCATGGACAATCCCTGCAAACCTTGCAATAGCTCTTCATCCCGATTTTGAATACTCTGTTGTCGAGTGTGGTAGTGAGGCATTGGTTATTGCTAAAGAGCTTGTTGAAAATTGTATGAAGATTTTCGGTTTCCAAAATTATAAAGAGTTAATCACTTTCAAAGGTGAACAGGCAGAGAATATTGTATGTAGACACCCTTTTATAGAGCGGGATTCACTTGTGATTCTTGGTAATCATGTTACTCTTGAAGCAGGGACAGGGTGTGTTCATACTGCTCCCGGTCATGGTGAGGAGGATTATGAGGTAGGGTTGAAGTATGGTCTTGATATATTGACCCCTGTTGATGATTTTGGGAAATTTACAAAAGAAGTTTTGACTCCAGAGCTTGAAGGATTGCAAGTTTCAAAGGCAAATTCAAATGTAAACAATCTTCTCAAAAGTAAAAATGCTCTGATTAAAGAGTCAAAGATAACTCACTCATACCCTCACTGCTGGCGTTGCAAATCTCCTATAATATTTAGGGCTACAGCACAATGGTTTATCTCCATGAGCCACAAAGAGCTTCGAGATAAGACCCTTGATGCTATTAATAACAAAGTAAAATGGATACCTTCATGGGGTAAAGATAGAATTTACAATATGATCCAAAATAGACCAGATTGGTGTATCTCAAGACAGAGATCTTGGGGTGTTCCAATAACAGTCGCTTACTGCAAAGATTGTGGAGAGATAATATCAAACAAGGAGCTTTTTGATAAAGTTTATCAGATTTTCTTAAATGAGGGTGCAGATAGTTGGTTTGGTAGAGATATTTCAGAATTTCTTCCGTCAGGCTTCAGTTGTCCAAAGTGTGGGTGTAAAAATTTTGAAAAAGAGAGAGATATTCTTGATGTTTGGTTTGATTCAGGGTCATCATTTGCAGCAGTATGTGAAGACAACCCCAAATTATTACCACGTCCAGATATGTATCTTGAAGGTTCTGACCAGCATAGAGGCTGGTTTCACAGTTCACTACTAATATCTATAGCAAACAGAGGTGCCCCACCCTACCGTGAAGTTTTGACACACGGTTTTGTTGTTGATGGTGAAGGCAAAAAGATGTCAAAATCTTTTGGAAATGTTATCTCCCCAAATGAGGTAATAAAAAATTACGGTGCTGAAATATTGAGATTATGGGTTGCGGCTCAAGATTATAGGGACGATATAAGGATATCTGAAGAGATTTTAAAGAGAGTCACTGAAAGTTATAGGCGTATAAGAAATACTGTAAGGTATCTTCTCGGATGCCTTGATGGTTTTGATTTTGAAAAAGATTCTATCCAATATTCTGAATTAAATGACATAGATAAGTGGGTTTTATTAAAACTGAACAACCTTATCGAAAGAGTCCTAAAAGCATACGATGATTTTGAGTTTCATGTTATGTATCATGCTGTCCATAACTTCTGTGTTGTTGATCTGAGCAACTTCTATCTTGATGTCCTCAAAGATAAAATGTATGTTGAGCTCAAAAATTCAAAAGATAGGAGATCTTCACAGAGTGCAATGTTTATAATAACCGAATCACTACTCAAGCTAATTGCCCCTATTTTGTCGTTTACATCTGAAGAAGCTTGGAAATACTTAAAACCAAATTCATCTTCAATTCATCTTGAAATTTTTCCAAAACCTGACAACAAATTTTTAAATAAATCAATTGAAGATAAATACAACAAACTAATAGAACTAAAAGAGCTTGTCTCAAAGAATCTTGAAGATGCAAGGAGAGGCAAAATTATAGGGCACCCCCTTGATGCAAGTATATCTATAATATTTAACAATAAAGATGACTTTAAATTTGCACAAGATAATTTTGAAGAGTTAAAAATGATACTTATAGTATCAAAATTGGAGATAAGCTTTGACTTTAACCTCTCTGAACCAAAAATAGAGGTCACTAAATCTACCGGAGAAAAATGCCAGAGATGTTGGAAGTATGAAGATAGTGTGAGCAGTGACCCTGATAAAGTGTGCACCAGATGTAGAAAGGTATTGGACAGTATGTAAGACTCCGACACTATAAGAGCAGGCTGAAGTGCTGAAGGCTGAAGGGAGAAACTAAAAAATAAAAACAAGAAGAGAAAAACGAAAGAAAGACCTCCCTACCAATGTTATAGTTTTTTTTAAAAATTCCCCTCAAAAGAGTGGAAAAGACCACCCCGTCACCTGACGGTGCCACCCCTTGAGTAGAGGGGAATTAGAAAATAGTTGATAGTTGTTGGTTGTTAGTGTTTAGAAAAGGAAAAAAGATAAAAGCAAAGAGATTTTTTTGACTTGGATATTATAGTTTTTAAAAATTTCCCTAAAAAAGGGAACTAAAAGAGAAACCACCTCTCCTATATTATAGTTTTTTTAAAAAATTACCCTCTACTCAAGGGGTGGCAGGCAGAGCCTGATGGGGTTGGTCAATTATCCTTGAGTAGAGGGGAAGTAGCGAGAGAAAACAGACTTAGAAAAAATAATTCAACATTCATAATTCAAAATTTTTATAAAGTCACTCAGGTGTTCCAGCTCAATACTCCTGTAATTTTCAAAATTTGAATTATGTAACATTTTTTTTATTTATGGGGAAGCAGTTTAAATAACTCTTCCCCCAATTTTCTAAATAAGAGAGTCTATTAAAAATTTTCCAATAAATAAGAGGGAATCAACATTTCAAATTTACTCCTTTACATTATCAGCTTCTCTAACTTTATCTCAATAGCAGTTACAGAGATAGCTCTCGGATTTCTTGCAATACTATTTTTAATAAGGCTTTATAAAAGAGATTTTGAAATATCTGCCCTACCCCATCTAAAACTATTTTTAATATTTTTTCTGATTGTTAGTATATCTTTTATTATAAATCACCAAGCTATCAATAATTTACCCAAAAAATTACTCTTCTGGTGGTTATACTTCTCCTTCTTTACAGGTTGTTTCCTACCCTACTCTTCAACCTTGTCAAAGAGAATAATAAATATCGGATTATTAGCAGCAGTAGGCTCTTCTCTTTATGGAGTAGTTCAGATATCTTTACTATATTGCCCAAGGGCCGAAGGATTTTACTCCCACAGCCTTACATCAGGGAACAATTGGGCTCTCTCATTAATCTTAGCTTACTCACTACTAATAGCAAAACTCTGGGACTCAAAAAAAGAGATGATATTTTATATTTTTACCACAATCGTTACAGCTATCGGTATTCTATCTTCAGGAAGCAAAGGTCCACTGATATACTCTATCATCATTATAACAGTTTCAAATCTTATCTTCCTTGGGAAAAGGGGGGTATTTATAACACTGATTATTATTTTATCATTTACATTGGGAGTGATAAAATCGGATACTTTGCAAAAAAGATTTTACGATATTTACAAAGGTTTTGATAATCCCTACACATCAACAGGGAATAGAGTTGTTTTATGGAAACATTCATTAACAATCATAAAAGAGAATATATTTTTTGGAATCGGTAGTAATTTTAAAAAAGAGATTCAGAAAAAGGTTAATTTTCCACTCAAATGGAAATCACACCCACACAACGCATACCTTTCAATAGCTGTAAATAATGGTATACCTGCTTTGATTGCTCTAACTGTGATATTTATAAGTATATATTTGAAATTATTAAAAGTTTCTGATAAAAATTCAGATAGAGGGAAATTTGCAATTATCGCAATACTTTTTCTCACACTCTACCTTATGGAGGGGATCACAGAGAATAACTTTAGTGATTCGGAGGTAAAGATATTTTTCTGGTTTACCATAGGATTACTTTACAACATAATATTTTTTAATAAAGGGAACTTACAAAGAGGATGAAGAGTAAAAATTTCATAAAATATTACTCTGAAAAGAGGGAAGAGATAGTTGATATCATTCCAAAAGATGTGAAAAATATACTTGATGTAGGTTGTGGGACGGGGGCAACTTGGATAGGTAGTGATTTTAATATTACAGGAGTAGAGATTAATTGCAAAATAGCTCTTGCTGCAAAGAGAAATATAAAAAATATTATTATAGCTGATGTTGAAAAAACTTACTTCAAAGGGCAACCATTTGATTGTATTATATTTGGAGATATACTTGAGCATCTTTACAATCCTTGGGACACTCTAAAGAGATATAAAAATTTTATTAGAAAGGGTGGTTACATAGTAGCAAGCATACCAAATATACAGTATTACAAAGTTTTAAAGAGACTTATATTTAAAGGTGAGTGGGAATATCAAGATTACGGAATACTCGATATTGACCATATAAGATTTTTTACATACAGATCAATCGTAAAACTTTTCCAAGAATCTGGATTAAAAATATTAAAGATTCAAAGAAAGATAAGAGGTTCTTCAAATTATAGATTATTAAGTAAAATAGCATTTAACTCTTTTGATAATTTCATTACCCGTCAATTTATCATTTTAGCTTGCAAAGATGATTAAGGGATTATCTGTCATAATACCTAATTACAATGGAGAGGAGCTTTTAAAAAGTAATCTTCCATATGTAATTGAAGCAGCATATCAGTATATCGGTAATAATGGTGAGATTGAAATTTTGGTGATGGATGATGCATCAAAGGATCTAAGTATCGATGTTCTGAAAATTTTCTCTAATAAATACCCTTTTTTTAAATTTTTTGTAAATAGTGAAAATGTAGGCTTTGGTGAGAATTGCAATAGAGGTGTTAGTCTGGCAGTCAATGATATTGTGCTATTATTAAACACAGATGTTGTGATAGAAAAAGATTTTTTCTTAAAAATAACAAAATTTTTCAATAGTAGTGATATATTTGCCGTCTCTCCACTAATATTGGACACTAAAAAAGGGGTATTAGGTGGCTCGTATAAAGTTCCATATATCAGTCGTGGTGAAATCAAATATGAAAAATGGAGAGATAAAAAATTTAAAAGATCAGGTGCTTACTTTACGCTCTTCTGTGAGGCTGGAGCAGTTGCTATTGACCGGATCAAGTTTATCGAAATAAAAGGTTTTGACCAAATATACAGACCTTTTTACTATGAAGATGTTGATTTGTGTCTCAAAGCTTGGAATAAGGGTTGGGTATCACTCTTTACCCCTGAAATTGAGGTTGTTCATAACCATAAGAGCACAATAGGTAGAAACTACAACAAAAATTTTGTAAAAAGCACCATCAGGAGGAATAGATTCATATTTTTATGGCTAAATCTCCCTTCCACTTATATTTTCTTAAATCATATCCCGAATATAGTTCTAAGAATCTTAAGTTACTCATTAAGATTTGATTTTACCTATGTTAAAGGATTGTTAGAGGGGTGCAGATTTTTTAAAGATATATTAAAGATTCGTAAAGAGAGAGGGGAAATAGATATAAATAGGGTGATAGCAGAGATAAGGAGAGATTATGTTCGTTTCAAGGGGGAGTAAACTCCAATTTAAAACATTTCTCATTCTATTTATGGTAGTTACTGTAACAGCAATATATATATTACAACGGGATAAATTTAAGTTATCAGCAGAGAAAACAGAGATACTTATGGATACAGTTGTTACAATTGTTGTGTATGGACAAGATAAAAATAGATTGGATAATTTATTGGAGCAAGCTTTCAAAAAGATGAAAGAGTATTCTCTGATCTTGAGTAATTACAACCCAGAGAGCGAAATATCAATGATAAATAAATATGCAGGTGTAAAACCTGTAAATGTGTCTGATTTGACTATAGAATTTTTAGAAAAATCTATTGAACTATGTAAATTAACAGATGGTTACCTCGATATCACAATTGGAAATCTCCTAACTTTATGGGGATTTGCATCAGATAACCCAAAATTGCCAAGCAAATTTGAAATAGAGGAATCTATCAAAAAAAAAGGATTTGACAAGATAAAGATTAATAAAGAGGAGAAAACAGTTTTTATAGAGGATAACTTTATCTCTATAGATGTTGGAGCAACGGCAAAGGGGTTTATTGTTGATAAGATCACACAATTTTTAAGTAAAAGTATATCAAAAGGTGCTCTGAATGCAGGTGGGAATATCAGATTTATAGGTTTAAAAGATAAGGGTAAATTGTGGAAAGTTGGGATAAGGGATCCATTTTCAGAAGATAGGGGTAAAATAATAGATAAAATTGAAGTTGGAGAGTGGTCAGTTGCTGCTTCTGGGGATTACGAAAGGTTTTTTATTCAGGATGGGGTCAAATACCATCATATACTAAATCCTTATACAGGCTACCCTGCAAACTATTTTCATAGTGTTACAGTTACAGCTAAAGATGCAGTTACAGCCGATGGACTTTCAACCGCAATATTTGCAATGGGTGAAAAGGTTTTCACATTAGATTATATTAGTAAATTCAAGAAGATAGATAATTTTAGAGTAATTACTATTGATTCCAAAAGAGATATATTTGATTCAGAGAAAGATTAATCTTACTTTGATACTTAAAAACAAAGGATATTTAATCTTGCTTGAATTTTATCTATTTTTATTTTATGCTGGCATAAACCATCCATTTGAAAGCTATTTTTTTAATGATAATGTTATAATCAAAGTGAATAGTTATAACTATTTTAAATGTTACATAAACTTTAATTTCTAATTATTTAGGGGTTTATATATGAAAAAAATATTTTTGATTCTCTCTGCTATTATAATATTTACCCTATTGGGAATCTATATCCTTCTTTTTACAACTTTTGGGAACTCTATCATAAAAGATAAACTTGAACAGAAGATAACAACCTTTACACAGCTGCCAGTAACAATTACCAAGTTTAAGCTATCACCATCAAATATTTTATTATCTGTAAAATCTGACAACGCATTTGAAGGAACTTTAAATTCTGACTTTTCAATATTATCAAAAAATATCAGTGGGAAATTTGACGGTAAAGTATTAGACTTTTCTAAATTTGAGAAATTTACAAAGAGAAAATTAATTGGTAAGTGTAACATCTCCTCAACATTTTCAGGTAATATAGACCAAGATATTAAAGTAGATATAAAAAGCAACATATTTGATGGAGATAGTAGAGTAAAATTGACAATAAAAAAGGGGAAACCTAATGAGTTATTTTATATCTTAAAAGATTTAAAGATAGAATCTATCTTACTTTTTCTTACTTACAAAAATTATTCAAACGGTTTTATCGATTCCAAAGGTAACATTAACTTTTTAGAGAAGAAGGGTTCTAATGAGACAATGTTTACAGGAAGAATTGAGAATGAGCTGATAAATAAAGATTTTGATTTGACTCTCCCCCCTGCAAAATTTAATGGTAAAGTAATAAAAACATTAAAAGATAATAGTGTGTCTATATTTGGCAAAGTTTACTCAGATCTTGCAAACATCACTATTGACAACTCCTCATTTAACCTAACAACCAAAGATTTTAAATCAGATTATACAATATCTATTCCAAATATCTCATTACTTAAAGGTATCACCAAACATAAATTAAAGGGTAATTCTCAAATCGAAGGGAAACTTTTTTTTAATAAAGAGCTTCTTACAACTGGTTTGCTCAGGCTAAACAAGAATCTTATAAATTACGAATTTAAAGAGAGTAAACTATATGCAAATTCAGATAAACTTGATTTTATGGATCTACTTAAAACATTATCTTACCCTCAAGTATTTGAAACTTATGCAAAACTTGATTTCATATACGATCTACCCTCAAAAAGTGGTAAAATTGCACTCAAATTTGATAGTGGTGTATTGAAAAATATAGACTCTTTGAAAGATTTTAAAAGATATACAGGTGTTGATTTTGATTTAGAAATTTACAAGAATGGTTTTATGAACTGCGATATAAAAGATAAGATATTAAATATTGTTTTTGACTTGAAGAGTCAGAAAACAGAAATCTCATCCAAAAAAACAATTATAGATAGTGAAAAGGGTGAGATAGATTCGTTAATCAATTTAGATATATTGGGGATGCCTATAGGTATGCATCTATCTGATAATGTTTCAAAACCGACTATAAAGATAAATACAAAAGAGCTTCTAAAGAATCAGCTTATCTCCCCACCTGATCCAATAGAGAAAATAGATGAAAAAAAGGTCAAAAAAGATATAAAAAAGGGTGTTAAGAAACTAAAAGGTAATCTAAAAAATATCAAAAATAAGCTCTTTAAATCAGACAAATAAAAAGAGCATTGGTTAAACTTTAAATGATTTAAAGTTATCAAAAAACTGATATTTGAGCAAACAATAAATATCTCATAATTATTTCATGAGATAAAAATCCTGCAGTGGCTTTACCCCCTTATCACAATTTTTTGAAGCCTCTATCGCCATTATAGCTGCTTTGGCTCCTTCAAGGGTTGTAAAATAGGGGATATTATACAAAACAGTATTACTCCTTATCTCTGTGGAGTCCTCCTTTGATTTTACATCAGCAGGACTATTGAGCACAAGGTCTATCTCCTTATTTTTTATGTAATCTATAATATTTGGACGCCCTTCATTCATTTTAAAAATTTTCTTATTTTCAATACCTCTCTCTGAAAGGAAATTGGATGTCCCCTCTGTTGCATATATCTCAAAATCAAGCTCTTTAAATTTTTTTGCAAGCTCATCTACACCCTTTTTATTCCACATAGTTATCAAAACCTTACCACTTGTGGGGAGTGTATTATTTGCTGATATTTGTGATTTGAGGAATGCAAGTGGGAAATTTATATCTATACCCATTACTTCACCTGTAGATTTCATTTCAGGACCAAGTAATGTATCAACTCCGATAAACTTTGAAAATGGGAAAACAGCCTCTTTAACAGAGTAGTATCTGGGGGTTATATTCTCTTTGAGATTAAAATCTCTTATCTTCTTCCCAAGCATTAGTTTGGCTGCAATTCTTGCAAGGAGTATCCCTGTCGATTTTGATACAAAAGGGACTGTCCTTGATGCTCTTGGATTGACCTCTAAGATGTAAACATCCCCGTTTTTTACTGCAAATTGAACATTCATCAAACCTATAACTTTTAGGCTGAGTGCAAGCTCGATAGTTTGCCTTTTTATCTCCTGAATAATTGATTCTGGAAGTGAATATGGTGGCAAAGAGCAAGCACTATCTCCAGAATGTATCCCTGCACCCTCTATATGCTCCATTACTCCACCAATAAAAACTTCCTCCCCGTCAGATACACAATCAACGTCTATCTCATAAGCCTCTGATAAAAATTTGTCTATTAAAACAGGATGTTCTGGAGATACTTTTACCGCTTTTTTCATATAGTTTTCAAGGCTATCCTCATCATAAACTATCTCCATAGCCCTCCCCCCAAGAACATAAGATGGTCTTACAATAACAGGAAAACCTATCTTTCTGGCTATTTTAAGAGCTTGAGTGTAATCAAAGGCAGTGTCATTTTCAGGCTGCCTGAGATTGAGTTTGTTTATAAGTTGTTTGAACTTTTCTCTGTCTTCAGCAACATCAATATTGTCAGGGTCTGTCCCAATAATAGGAGCTCCTGCATTTTTGAGTCTCTTAGCTAATTTGAGAGGTGTCTGACCACCAAACTGAACTATGATCCCATCAGGATTTTCTGTAGATACAATATTCATAACATCTTCAAAAGTAAGTGGCTCAAAATATAATTTATCTGATATATCGTAATCTGTGCTGACAGTTTCAGGATTACAGTTTACCATGATTGCTTCGTAATTCTCCTCCCTTAGTGCAAAAACAGCATGAACACAGCAGTAATCAAACTCTATCCCCTGACCTATTCTATTGGGTCCTCCACCTAAGATCATAACTTTCTTTCTATCTGTCTTTGCAGATTCATCCTCATCTTCGTATGTAGAGTAGAGATATGGAGTATATGCCTTAAACTCTCCTGCACATGTATCAACCATTTTGTAGACAGGTTTGATGTTAAAATTTCTCCTCAACTGGGCAATATCATCCTCTTTTTTGTTTGTGAGCTGAGCAATACGCCTATCAGAGAAACCTTTTTTCTTGAGAAGAGTAAGATTGGTTGAATTGAGCATTGAAAATGGCTGTTCAACAAGAGCAATCTCCTCTTTTATTATGTCAAGGATATTATACAAAAACCATTTATCAACAAAAGTCAATCTATGTATCTCGTCAATGCTCATACCACGTCTAAATGCTTCACCTATTGCCCATAGTCGTTTACTGTTGGCATCACGGAGATTATCACGTAACTGCTCCTCTGATATCTCTTCAAAACTTATATCGAGCCCATAAGTATCCTCTTCCAGAGATCTTATAGCTTTTTGGAGAGATTCTTTGAATGTCCTACCGATCCCCATAACCTCACCGACAGATTTCATTTGGGTGGTAAGAGTGGAATTTGCTCCGGGAAATTTCTCAAATGTAAAGCGAGGAATTTTGGTAACTACATAATCTATTGTAGGTTCAAATGATGCAGGTGTCTGCTTTGTTATATCGTTTTTTATCTCATCAAGTGTATAACCAACTGCTAATTTGGCAGCTATTTTGGCAATTGGGAAACCAGTGGCTTTTGAAGCAAGTGCCGAACTTCTCGAAACTCTTGGATTCATCTCAATTATAACAAGCTCTCCACTATCAGGGTTGACTGCAAACTGGATATTAGAACCACCTGTATCAACACCTATTTCACGAATTACATCAATAGATGCATTCCTCATTATCTGATACTCTTTGTCAGTAAGGGTCTGAGCAGGTGCAACCGTTATGCTATCTCCAGTGTGAACTCCCATTGGATCAAGATTCTCAATAGAACATATAATAACAACATTGTCATTTTTGTCCCGCATCACTTCAAGCTCATACTCTTTCCACCCAATAAGTGATTTCTCTATAAGTATCTCATTAACGGGACTACAATTTAACCCCCACTTTACATAGTTTTCGTATTCCTCTATATTGTAGGCAATATTTCCACCAGTGCCGCCAAGGGTAAATGAAGGTCTTATTATTACAGGGAAACCTATATCTTTGATTATCTCATTTGCTTGCTCGACATTGTTAGCATAGCCGCTTTGTGGAAGTTTAAGACCTATCTTCTGCATTGCTTTTTTGAAAAGCTCTCTATCTTCAGCTTTTTTGATAGATTCAAGCTTTGCAGCAAGAATTTCAACATTATACTTCTCAAGAACACCAGCTTCCGCAAGTCCAACTGTAATATTGAGTGCAGTCTGCCCACCAAGAGTTGGCAAAAGAGCATCAGGCCTCTCCTTTTCTATTATCTTTGTAAGAAACTCAACAGTAAGAGGCTCTATATATGTTCTATCTGCAAAGTCTGGGTCTGTCATTATTGTGGCAGGATTACTATTGACAAGAACAATATCGTAACCCTCCTCTTTAAGAGCCTTACACGCTTGAGTCCCTGAATAATCAAATTCACATGCCTGACCGATTATGATGGGACCTGAACCTATAAGTAAAATTTTCTTGATATCTTCTCTTTTAGGCAAAATAAACCTCTCAGTATAATTTTAGTTTAAGAAATCTAACATATAAGGGATAAATTTTCAATATTTAATTTATAGTGCAACTGTAAGATGATAGTGTATAGAAAAGTTCGCAATTTTCATATAAGATAAGCTTCTCTTAATT
>DYJV01000084.1 GCA_020722945.1 Candidatus Methylomirabilis sp.
AAAGGGGTAATTTGAGTTTAAATTATGTCTTTATCTCTATTTACTCTATTTTTTTTAGTTTATCTTTTTTTTGCTCCCATTACTATAATATCAGGTGACAGTGGAGAATTAGTCACTACAAGTGCTTTACTTGGCATTCCCCACCCCTCAGGATATCCGCTATATACCATAATTTCTAAGATATTTACATTTTTACCTTTCGGTTCCATACCTTTTAGAATAGCTATCATTTCACCCTTATTCTCCTCTTTATCATTAGTTACACTATTTAACATAGTATACAGAATAACAAAAAGCAGATATTCATCTCTATTTGCATCATTATCCCTATTTTTATCTTACTCCTTCTTTTCTCAATCACTTGTTCACAAATTCTACACATTAAATCTATCCATAATACTTCTAATCATACTTTTATCAACCTATCTTCTACAAGACGGATATAAAAAAAAGTATCTTTTTTTAAACGCATTCATACTTGGTATATCCTCTGGTAATCATCATACCGCTTTTTTTATGGCACTTCCATTACTTTTACTACTTTTATTTTATTTTAAAGAAGCAATTAAAGACATTATATTTCACCTGCTCTTCTTTCTATCAGGCATCTCAATAAATATTTATATTTTCATAAGATTAAAAATGGGTGCTATAACTATTTTTCCAATAAAAGGAGATCTTTTTGATATAATCAAGCTATACATATTAAGAGGAGCATATGATAGCAGCTCCATAGAGGCAGTAAAATCTTCTTTAATTGATTTAAGCAGTTATCAAAATGTATTAATAAATCTCTTAAAAGTTATACAAGTAAATTATCCCCTTTACTTTACCTACCTTTTTGGAATCCTTGGGATATACTTTATTTTTAAATTAAGTAATAAACTCGGGCTATTTTTGTTATCCTCATTTATCTTATACTCTCTCTTTCTTGGTAAAATAACTATGCCACAAGATAATCTTGAAATAAAAGATTATTACATTGCTGCACATCAATATTTTTTACCTATGTTTGCAATATTTTCAATATTTATAGGGCTGGGATACAACTATACACTAATAAAATTAAAAAATAGGTCACAATTAATTTACAAAACATTTTTTTTATTCCCCATTTTCACATTAATACTATTTCCTATAAGGTTTAAGGATAACCTATGGTCAAACAATACAGTTTTATACCAGTTTGGAGTAGATACTATCTTCACAAAACCTATAAATTCTATATATCTTATCTCTGGAGACAATCCTGTATTTACCTCCTTCTACCTCAAAAAGATCGGAAATTTTAGAAAAGATATCTCCATCTTCGTTATTGCATCAAAAGGAAGTTACCCAATAGAATGCTGCATAATGGATAAACAATTTGATAACATCTATATGTCTAACGATAAAATACATAACATTTTAACAGAAAATTATGATAAACACTTCCCATCGATATTTTCCTTTATAACTTCGAACATTTTCCATAATTTTTTCTATTTGCCATATTTTAATGGTAAGTTAATGATAAATAATGATTCTATTATAGGCAATACAGATATTATACAAAATACTCCACTAATAGAAACTGAGTCTGATACAGATAAAGATAGTTTACTTGACAGCATCAATCAAATAAGTCAATATAAAAAACCTATTATAGACTCACTCCTATTAAAAAATATGAATAACATTATAAATGAATTTAGAGATTATTTTAATTATCTCCCTTGTATCTCACACTCTACTGATGATTACTTTACTACAAGAATATGTCTGGAGAATTATATAAACGATTTACTCCCAGACAACAATATCAATATGGAAAAGCTTATAAATTACAACTATATTTTCATGGATTATGTTTATAATGACAAATATCTAAGAGATAAATACAAATTAAATGAAAAGTAAAATTAAGATAGTTTCACTATCATTTATACTTTTTACAATTTTTATTATATTTATCCAGCTTTACCACCAGCACGATTTTTACAATAAAGCTGTAAATTTGGAGAAAGAGGGGAAAACTATTTTTGCCATTGATTATTACGGATATACTATTACCTGCTATACCCCCTTTTCATCTTACATAAATAAAGCTAAAGATAGATTACTTATAATTGGAGAGAAATTTTACAAAGATGGTAAACTTTATAAAGCTCTCTTTGCATACGAAATATTAAGATCCTCATGGTTTCAGACAAGGAGCTTCTACCAACCGGGAGAAAAAATCATAGAGCAACTAAATCCTACTATTGCAAAAATCAAAGTTGAGATTTTACAAAAAGAGGGTAGGCTTAATTCCCCGGCAGAAGCTGAATACCAAAGACAACTATATATGCTCAATAAAACAAGTTTCCCCTCTACCGTTGGGAGCTTTATCTTGACTTTTTCATTTCTTAGCTGGATAGTTTCAACCATACTACTAATAGTAAAAGGATTTAACGAACAACTTCCCAATAAGAAATTGATTCTCAAATTTGGAATATCTGCTACTATATTTTTTACTGTTTGGGTAATCTCTTTATTTTATGTATAACAATGACCAAAATATTAATAACTCCACTTTACGGCATAGGTGACTCCCTTCTAATAACTCCTGCAATAAAAATTTTAAAAGAGAACCTCCCAAAAGCAGAGCTAACTTTACTTACATTCAACAAAGGAATTTACGAAATTCTAAAATCAAATATATACATTGATAATCTTCTATTCTACCCATTTTTAAAGAAAGACCCTATCTCATCAGTTCTTTACATTTTAAGAAATTTCTCATTTAAATTTGATGTTACAATAAATTTTTATCCTTCAAACAGAAGAGATTACAATATCTTCTCATTTCTTACATTTTCACCACTAAGGATTGGACACCATTACAAAAATGATAATTTTAGAGAGTTAAACTGGCTTAAAAATAGGACAATTAAGGAAGATACACTATTACACTGCGTTGAGGAGAATATTCACCTTCTAAAATTATTAGGAATTAGTATAACGAATAAAAATATACCAAATTTAGAAATTTTTCTTGATGAACAAGAGCTCAATCAAGGTAGATTGTTTATAGATAAAAATATTAAAAGGTATAAAAATAAATTAATTGGAATTCACCCGGGTTCGAGTAAGTTCAAAAATCATACAAATAGGAGATTACCAAAAGAGAAATTTCTCGAGCTGACAAATACTCTTGATGATTTTTACTTCTTCATATTTTCAGGTGAAGATGAGAAAGATGAGGCAGATTTCATTTATAGCAATAGTAAAAGTAACAATGTAATAAAAGTTGAAGGTAAAAGCATACGAGAGGTTGCTTCTATTATGAAGTATCTCAATATCTTTGTCTCAAATGATTCTGGACTTATGCACCTTGCTGCAACTATGGGAATTCCTGTTGTTGGGATATTTGGCCCTACTAATCCTAATTGGATTCACCCATGGGGTGTCAAATATCAAATTGTGCAAACAAATTTAGAATGTTCCCCATGTTTTTACTACTCACCAAGACCACTTGAGTGTAAACTTAGAGAGAAATTCAAATGTCTGAGGGAGATCAGTGTAGAAAAAATTATTGCCGCAATCTACAAATTATTATAAGGAATAATTATGAAAATCTTAATTGTAGTCCCCACTTACAATGAAGTTCAAAATATAGATAAAATATTAACTAAAATC
Source organism: Candidatus Methylomirabilis sp. (assembly GCA_020722945.1). Taxonomy (GTDB): domain Bacteria; phylum DYJV01; class DYJV01; order DYJV01; family DYJV01; genus DYJV01. The sequence continues at coordinate 3,661 of DYJV01000084.1, forward strand.
TTATCAATTTCAAATGCTGATATCCTTATAATAGATGATAACTCCACTGATGGCACAAAAGAGAAGATCAAAAACAATCCTCAATTCAACCAAAGAATTCACCTTATCGAAAGAACTGCCAAATTAGGACTTGGCACAGCATATGTAACAGGTTTCAAATGGGGACTTTCAAGACAGTATCAGATTTTTTTTGAAATGGATGCAGATCTGTCACACGACCCACAAGAGATCCCCAATTTTATAAAAAAACTTGAAGAAAATAGATTTGATATGGTTGTAGGTTCAAGATATATGAATGGGACAATAAGTGTAGTTGGATGGGATTTTAGAAGACTTCTTATATCCAAATTTGGCAATTGGTATGCATCAACTATTCTCAACCTAAAACAATTCTCCGATCTCACAAGTGGTTACAGATGCTACAAAAGAGAAGTTTTGGAGAAAATTAATTTGGATAATATAAAATCAAATGGTTATGCATTTCAGATAGAAATGGTTTACCGCACTTACAAGAAACACTTTAAAATATCAGAGATCCCAATAATTTTTTATGAGAGGGAGAGTGGTGGCTCAAAGATGAGCGGTAAGATAGCAAGAGAAGCAGCAGTAATGGTTTGGAAACTAAAATTTTTTGATAATTCATAATTTTTATTAGTCAGTTATTACTTTACTGATTATAGTAGAGTTTGGATTCACCTAAAAATAATCAGTTTATATCAAGTAATCTAACAAATAGTGACAATTAAAAAGATACTGACACTATTTGTTAAGACAAATGGTGAGTATAAGTTACTCAAACTTTTTAAAAACTCTGACCAAACCAGAATTTTTAAATATACATTTCAATCATTGGATAATAGAAAATTCAAATGGATAAATTTTTCTTTACTTCCAAGCCTTTATCTGTAATTCTATATTTTTGAAAACGGCTGTTTGGCTTATCAGGCAATGTCATTTCAATATAGTTTCCAGAGATTGCAGGAACAAGATAAAATTTTCTGAAATGCTCATTGTTTTTTAGATTTAGTAGATTTTGCAATTCACCCCTTGTCATCTCACCTTCAATAACAGATAGGACTCTCTTTAACTCTTTGCTAAAATAATTGCTTTCAGAAATGCTATCTTTACTCTCTAAAAGTTTGGGATTTTCATCTTCCATTGCACTACTTGAGGATTGTTCATCAACAACCTCGACTCTTTTATCGATACACTCCTCAACTTCAGTGGTATGCTCCTCTTCTTTTTGCTCTTTACTCTTGCTGTATCCAAAATAGAAAGGTGATGTCCAATCCCACAAAAATTTCATCCAGATAGAATATAAATTATCCATATCTCCTCCAATTTTCAATTTTTTTATATAAAAAAATTACAACTTTTAAGTAAGATATCAAAAAGATATAGATATTATAAACTACAGTAGTAAAGATACTATAAAGATTATACTCAAATAGATCAATAAGAGATATAAGCCATTATCAGCTACTCATCTACTTTTATAATAATAATTTCAATATAAGTCAAAGGAAAATATAAAAAAAGATTGTTACATTAATAAAAAGGTGGTAAAAATTACTTTATTTTGCAATAAAACCCCGTTTCCTGAAAATTTTTTTATAATACTTCTAAATAACTTAAATGTAGAATCTTCACAATTACAAATTAATTTTTATGGAGAGATAAAAGAGTATTTGAAAAAAATATTATCTCCCATACTTCTCTTTATAGGAATAGTAAAACAAGATTCAAATATAACAACAGGGACATTATGGTCAATATTTAACTGGGCATCTTATCTAATAGCAGAAAAATCAGATACAGATTACAAAGAGAGTAAGATAAAACATGGAAGTTAGGAGTATTGATTTTGCTTAAAAATTTATCCTATGTATCAATAGCTTTTATCTATATTAATCTACTTGGCTATATCTTCCACTTTTATGTGAGCAGACACCTCTCGCCTGAAGGTTATGGTGAATTTATGGTTTTATACTCTTTGATGCTCACTGTTGGGAACTTTTCAGGTATTTTTACCGTAATAAGTATAAAAACAATGAGTGAGTCAGAAAATAGAGAAGCTGTATTACGATACCTAAGGTTATTTGCACTAATTATAGGAACTATTTTTATGGTTGCTGGAGTTATATCCTCTCCATTTATTAAATATTTTTTTAAAATATCATACTTACCTTATATATGGATAATATCTTTGACTTGGATATTTATGTTTTTAGTAGCAGCAGAAAAGGGTTATCTTCAGGCAAAAAGTCATTTTGGAATTTTCTCATTTGTTAACAGTTTTGAACTAACAGTAAGACTTTTAATAGCAATTTTACTTATATCATCAGGCTGCTATATATGGGGGGCTCTTTTCCCATCTTTCTTCTGTCTATTATCAGTTTTTATTCTCCTTACTATTATCAATAAAAATTTTAAAGGATCTATCCAAAAAATACCTTTCAAAAAACTTTGTAAAATTGCAATTTACGCTTCTCCGGGAGGATTTTTTATATATATGGATGATATTTTCATAAAAAGAGTCTTCAGCCCTGAAATGGCAGGCCTCTATGCTTCTGCATCAATAATAGGTAAATCCCTTATATTATTTTGTATGAACTTATTTTCAGTTTTCTTCCCAAAACTTATAGAAAATGTATCAGATAATAAGATTTTTAAAAAGTTGATAATTAAGATACTCTTTTTGATAATAGCGATCTTTCTTTTGGCAGAGATATTTGTTCTTCTCTGGGGGAAAGCTATATTCCTTATACTTTTTGGTGAGAAGTTTGTAAATGCTTTTAAGATACTTCCTATCTATATAATTGCAATTCTACCACTTACTCTTTCAATTATCTTTATGTGGATAAAAACTGTAGAGGAGAGAAATATTTATCTGATATATCTCCATCTCATACTTTACTTTGGAGGATTTACGATTTTCAATTTTACAGATATAATGTCATACTTGCTTTATATCTTCTCTTTTAACACAATCTTCTCTCTTGTATATATCAGGACACTCTTTCATACACCAAAAAATTTACCCTGAAAAGTATCTCTTGCTTTAAGCTCATTTTCTATCATATTTAAAACCTTTAATTTGTTAATACACCATTCAGGAGCAAGAAATATCTCTCTGTAACCATCTCCTGTCAATCTTTGTATAACCATAGAAGGGGGAAGTATCTCAAGTATATCAACAACAATTTGAACATATTTTTCAATAGTCATAAAATCAAAAGGCTCTCTATTATAAATATCCTCCATCAATGTCCCTTTAAGAAGCATAAGGGAATGTATCTTGACAGCATCTATCGGTAATTGAGAGATAAACTTTGCAGTTTCCATTATCATCTCATCAGTTTCATAAGGGAGACCAACTATAATATGAACACATATTTTAATACCTCTACCTTTGGTAATTTCAATAGCATCAGTAAAATCTTTGAGCGTGTGCCCTCTATTTATAAAATCAAGGCTTTTCTGATGTATTGTCTGGAGACCATACTCTATCCATATCTCTTTTTTATCGGTAAGCAGAGATTCTATAAGATTTAATTTATCAATATCCACACAGTCAGGTCTTGTCCCTATAGATATCCCTACAATTTCAGGATCACTTAAAGGGATGTAGAAGATTCTTTTGAGATTAGATAAATCGGAATAGGTATTTGTATAAGTTTGGAAGTATGCTATAAATTTTTTTGCAGAAACAGATTTTTTATAAAAAGATTTCCCCTCTTCTATCTGCTTTTCTATTGATGTTACAAGTTTATCATTTACCCTATGCTTTGAACCAAGAGAGTTACAGTAGATACACCCACCTCTACCTTTGCTGCCATCTCTATTTGGACAAGAGAAACCTGCATCTATCGTAACCTTATAAACTTTTTCACCAAAAGTTTGGAGTAGATACGATTTAAAATCAAAGTATCTTTTAGCAAATTTGTTAATACTCAATTCCTTTTCTACCCATTACACCAGATGTGTAGTAATGCTTTACCTCTCTCATCTCTGTTACAAGATCAGCGATATTTATAATTTCTGGAGGAGCATCTCGTCCTGTAAGGATAATTTCAAGATTTTCTGGCTTGACTCTCAAAATCTCCAAAACTTCCTCAATGTCTATAAGTTTGAAATCAAGAGCAACATTTATCTCATCAAGAATAATAATATCCCAATCACCTGAAACGATACAACTCTTTGCATATTGAAAACCTTTTTTAGCAAACTCAATATCGATATTTTCAGGATTCTCTTTTGAAACAAACTCTGCTCTTCCAAACTGCTTCAAAGTAACATATGGGGCAAGCAGCTCTACTCCTTTTAATTCACCATAATCAATGTTACCCTTCATAAACTGGATAATCAGAACTCTCTTCTTATGACCTGCTGCTCTTAATGAAAGACCCAATGCTGAGGTTGTTTTCCCTTTGCCAGTGCCTGTATAACAGTGGATATAACCTTTTGCTGACATTTAAAACCCCTATGAAATTGATTTGACTAATTAGAAATGTATTTGATTAGGCTGTCCAGTCACTCTTACCGTAGTTTAGTAAAAAAAAAATATTGAGCAGTCCAACTATCTTTTCTCTCTCTGTTTTTATCTTTTTTCTTATTCTAAACACTAAAAACTATCAACTAACAACTA
>DYJV01000160.1 GCA_020722945.1 Candidatus Methylomirabilis sp.
ATATGACATTTACTCCCTTGTTATTTAGAAGTTTTGCTGCTTTCAACACTCTTTGATGCATTGAAGCAACTGCCATCAAGCCTGCACCGTATCCACCAAGAGCTTGATTGATGCTTTTTGGCTTTTTTGGGTCACTTTCTACAACATATTGTATGAAAAGACGCTCAAGAGCCGTGACGCTATCAATTACAACTGTTTTATACTCGTGTTCCTCTGTTATCAACGCAGTAAGTTGCTGCCACAAATCTTCTACCTGCTCTATCACAGGAAAAGCATCAGGCATTTGTTCTTCAGGTATCGATTGCATCCCATCTTCCGCCCTAATGAACACAGGCTTTGGGAATGTTGCAGCAAGTGTTGTTTTGCCAACGCCCGCATCACCAGTTATTGTAGCCAAAATCGCCCTGGTCTCGGGTTTTGAAATTTTAGATAGTATACTCATTTTTTGCTCTCGCTTAGGAAAAGTTTTCCCAGGTTTTCGTTGGTAGCCATCAACACCATAGCCTCTATGGCATCGTTCAAATCTTCTAAATATTGTTTAAATATATCTAGTTTTTTGTTAAATGTATCTTCGGTATCCAATACGTTTAAGCATACTTGTTCTTCCGGGAACACCGGCAAACTCATAGCTGGTTCTATACCAGCTACGGTACTTAAAACCGTATTATGAAGTCCATAAATGGACTCCTCTCCTACTAATTCCAAATATGGGAACTCCTCCCGTATTTTATTATTAATATGTTTTAGCATATCTCCATATGAAGATACCGTTTTTACCGAACAAATCTTTTCCTCTCCAAAAAATACATTATATGCTATCCTTCTTTTCAGAGTCGTTCCTTCTACGTTTTCTTTTTTAATTTCTACATTAAATGTTTTCATTTTCAATCCTTTCTTTTTATTTACATTATGATTATAACATATAAAAGCTTAAAAAAAAATAAAACTGAATAAGTTTAAACTATAACCACAAAACCCTATCAGCACTAAGCTGATAGTTTTCTTTCTTTTCTTTTTTGTTCAAAGTACTTTTTAAGTACTTGTCTATTGTAGCGATAATTTTGGTTATTTCTACCATTCGTGTTGTAATGACCATTTAGAATATATTCAAATTTTTTGTCATAAACTACATATGCATTTCTTTTTGCGTTATATGGATTCGCCTTTACCTCTTTATCAAACTCTTTTAGGTTACTTATATTTGCAACCCAAGATGTGTTTCCTTGTCTGACCTCAATTTTTACTTCAACATTTTTCATTTTTTTCTCCTTTT
>DYJV01000016.1 GCA_020722945.1 Candidatus Methylomirabilis sp.
GGGGATTCCCCTCTACTCAAGGGGTGGACAGCGAAGCTGGACGGGGTGGTCTTTTTTTAGTTTTTATCTTTTTATTGAAGACTAACCTTGAGATTTCTCCTCGCTACGCTCGTCGAAATGACAAAAAATATAGTTTGTCACTATAATTTAAATTTTGAACCTTGAATTTTATCTTTCCCTTCAGACTTCAGCCTGTTCTTCTGGGGTAGTTTTGAAAATGGTTTAAGATTCAGAATTCAAAATTATTATAAAGTAGATTTTTCTGTTCAGTATTCCATAATCCTGCAATTTTTAAGATTGAAATTATTAGATACTTTAGAAAAAATATAATGGGAAAGGGGATATTGGTGAGTATAAAAGAGTAGTAAAAAGGGGACTAAAAAAGCCCCCTTTACTCTATTTAAGAAAAGATTTTACAATTTCGCTAACAACCTTGCCGTCAGCTTTGTTCTCTAATTTGGACATAACAGCTTTCATAACTTTACCCATATCTTTTATGGTAACATTTTCTATTTCGGAAATTGTGCTCTTTACAATGTTATGTATTTCGGCTTCTGAAAGCTGCTCAGGGAGAAATTCCATAAGAATGGAAAGCTCACTCTCCTCTTTTGCTACAAGATCATCTCTTTTGGCAATTTTAAATTGCTCTATTGAGTCTCTCCTCTGCTTTACAAGTCCTGTAATAACTTTCTCAATAAGAGGATCATCAAGAATTAATTTTCTGTTTATCTCTTCATTTCTGACAGCATTTATGATAGATCTGACTGTCTCTAATCTGAGTTTATCTTTACTTTTAAGAGAATCTTTCATCTCTGTTTGTAATCGTTCTTTTAAAGACATTTTAAGCATCACCTCTAACAGCCATTTTTCTCATCTTTTTCATAAGTCTTTTCCTTGCTGCAATAGCCTTTTTCTTTCTTTTTATGCTAGGTTTCTCATAAAATTCTCTTTTTTTAAGTTCAGTAAGGATACCTTCTCTCTCACAAACTTTTTTGAATTTCTTGATTGCAATTTCAATAGAATCTTTGTCATCTAAGTAAACTCCCGTCAATAAATACACCCCCCTTCGAGTCAAAAGTAGAGGATTTATATATTTAATAAATAAAAAAAAGTCAATATATTTTAATTGTTTTTTTAAGGATATTAAGAAAATAATAATTTTTTAATGGTCTAATTTTAAAATAAATAAGAGATGTTAGGTTCTAAAAAGTTTTTTATAGGTCAGCCTATTGAAAATAGGAAAATTATTGAATAGAAATGTTTTTACAAAAATTTGACAAAAAGTTGAGGTAGCTCTCTCTATAAGTAACTATATTTATTATACTAAAAATTTTTTAGTGGAGGATAAGATTTTAAAACACTTTATTTTAAGATTAAAAAAAATTAAAAAACACTTGACTATTATAAAAAAATTTTATAGATTTGTTATTAGTGAATTTTTTAATATGACAATTAATCTATTTTAATACCATTAATTCCTAATAAGGTGAAAGATGTTTAAATCCACTCACTTTTTTTACATATCTTTAAATATCGACTATATATTCCATAGATGATTCTTCGTCCACCCTCTCGGGGAGAGGTCTTTTAGATAAAATTCTCTCTAATTAACAAAGATTTTATCATAAAATATTTGCTATTGAGAGGAGGTGGTTTTAAAATCTTATATTTCTTATTAATTTCTTAAAAAATAAAAAGAAAGGGAGAAAATGATGAGTAAAAAATTTCTAATTCTATTGGGTTTATTATCCTGTTTCTTATTTTTTATCTTTTCTTGTTCAAAAGATAGTGTCACCCAATCAAGAAAAACAATAATGAAAATGCCTGAGCCTGTCGCTGGAGCAACCAAAGTGGGTAATGACTCCTGTAAAGATTGCCATGAGGATTACACAAAAAATTTCAAAGCTAATGTCCATGGAAGGATAATCCCTGGCGAGACAGCTATTGGCGAAACAGGATGCGAGACCTGCCACGGAGCAGGAAGTGTCCATGCATCAAGTGAAGATCCATCAAAAATAATTAACCCCAAAAAAATCGACGCAGTTTCATCAAGTTCTGTATGTTTGAGATGTCATACTGGTGATGAGCATCAAGATTGGAATGGCTCTGCACACTCATTAAATGATGTTTCATGCACAGATTGCCACAAAGTTCACAACAACAAAAGCAAAGGTTTACTCGTTAAATCTGAGCCTGATCTATGTTACTCATGCCACAATGATGTAAAAGCAAAAATGTATTATCCTACTCACCATCCTGTAAAAGAGGGTAAAATGGTTTGCTCTGACTGTCACTCAAATCATGGAAGTATGCTCAACAACCTAAAAACAGAAGAGCGATTAAATGATCTCTGTCTAAATTGCCACACCAAATATCAGGGACCATTTACATTTGAGCACTCACCTGTTGTTGAAGATTGCACAATTTGCCACGATGCACACGGCACAATTGCAAATAATCTTCTCAAAAGAAATGAGCCTTTCTTATGTTTACAGTGCCACGATCTACATTTCCATACAGGGATTTCATCTGCCAATACTTATGGGTTACCTTATTTGAATCCTACTACTAATGCTAACAATACATATCAGGTTCTTGAAGGGAGCAAAAATCCAAGAACTACTCAATTATTTATGGGCACAAAGTGCACAACCTGCCATCCATCTGTTCATGGCTCAGAATTACCATCACTTTCTGTGCCAGGTCATGGTAGAGCACTAACAAGATAAGGGGGGATAATGATGAAAAAATTAAAAATAATTATGTTTATCTGTTTTTGTTTGGGATTTACCCTTCCACTCTTAGCTGCTGATAAAAATATTGATGGGTATGTAGGAGTCGGAGCTTTTTTGCAAGGTGATAGCGATGCATTAGATAGAGCTGCAGAATATTATGAAGATGAAAGTTCTCCCTCTTTTAAAGCTTACCTTGATACATATTCTGACTCTTCAGATTTTTACCTAAAAGGGAATTATGAGGGTGAATACACCAACGATTTAGAAATCAAAGGTAATTTTTTAAGACTAATATCTGTTGATCTCGATTATAATCAACTTTTTCACAGAAAAGATTATGACAGACTTTTTATTGACTATGACAAAACCAACTTTAGCCCACTAGTAGCTATGGGGAAAATTCCAGCAAGTGCTAAGCCTGATGGACAAGTATGGGGTATAAATAAGTTCATTTCAAATGATACTGTTACAAGTCCCGGAGGTCAATGGTTTGGATTTGAGCAAGATTCAAGTGCAGTTGACAAAGATTACTATATAAAAAGAAGGGAAGTTGTATCAAAAGCATCTCTTGCAATGCCAAACCTTGAAACTCTCAAGCTCAACTTTTCAGGAAGATTTGAAAATAGAGAGGGTTATGAGCACAAAACAGCCATGGTAGGTAAATGCACAGCTTGCCACGTAAGAGGATTAAGAAAGCATGTAGATGAAACTACAAGGGATTTGACTGCTGGAGTTTCATACGTAGCTGGACCGGTATCTATGAGCTACTCTCATATGAAGAGAGATTTTTATGTTTCAAACAGCTCAATATCAACATCTTTTGACAACGTTGAAGGGTTAAGAACTACTATGCCTGACAAATATATAGCTTTTGCCCCAAGATTAAATTCAGAAACTTACGGGACAACTGCTGAGGTTGCAAAAACTCCAGAATCAACAAAAGATATGGATACCATCAAGCTCAAAGTAGATCTACCTTCATACACTACTTTTGCAGGTTCTTTTACAACAAGTAATATCAGTAATGATGACACATACTCAAATGAGGATGTAGAGCTTGATCAGGATGCACTTAATTTGAGACTCACTACTCATTTACTTGACAGAAAACTTTCTCTAAGCACCAAGTTTAGATATGTAGAACTTGATAGAGATTATATATCTGCAGAGCTTCAAAAAAATGAAGCCTACTACTTTCAGCCAGCTTTCTATAAACCTGTTAATCTGGGTGGTGTAGATTACCTTTTTGATAAAAGCAAAGCATACTTCAATACTGTTACAGGGGAACCTATTCATTTTCATGTAGAGGGTGATTCTACTTACAACAGAGAGCAGTATCTCACAGGTTTGGATACTGTATATAGATTGAGCAAGAAACTCAAATTTAGATTAGGTTATGAGTATGAAAGCATCGATAGAGATAACTACGATGTTTATTACAATGAGACACAAACAGAGAGGAATACTTTTAAAGCAGGTATAGACTTCAAACCTATTACTAATTTTACAGGAAGATTAAACTTCAAATATTCAGATATCAATTCACCTTTTGCACATCCTGATTCAGGGTGTATCCAGTTGACATCTTCTAAAGATCCTTCTGTTATATACAGTGGTTCAGGAGCTCCTGCAGCTTACCCACTTGTATATGATTTGAGAAATTACACAGGGTCAACTTCTCCATCAGAGATATACGACTACTCTCTCAACCTCTCTTGGCTACCTGTTGAGAAATTATCTTTATCACTCTTTGCTAAATATCTTGATACTAAGAATGATGAGGGCAATACCAATTGGGATTATGATGCCTACAATTTAGGATTTGATGGTTCTTTTATGTTTAATGAAAAATTTGTTTTAAGCTTTGGCTACAGTTACGAAATTGCTAACACAGACTCTAAGTTGAGTGTTGGCATGTATGCTGGCTGAGGCGGCCATGTTTTCTCTGACCAGGTTGGGTCAGCTTGTGACAAAGTAGACTATGAACAAGAAGCACATGTATTTACCGGAAGTATTGATTTTACACCAATTAAAAGTTTAAAATTAAATCTTACTGCAAATTATACTATCGGGACAGCAGATATGGATGATCCAAACTTCTCAACAACAAATCCTTCTGCTTACTTCAGCGGTGATATCTCATCATCTAAAGATTTTTACTTGTTGTTTATCTCCTCTAATGGGTCAACTCTCGATTATACAGGATTTAGTGATTACTCTAATTTAGATTACAATATCTTTGATGTTACATTCAATCTATCTTACAGCATCAATGATAGTTGGACTCTCTTTGGAGTGCTCAACTATACAGATTATCAGGATGATGAAGCTTATGCTTATGGTGATCTTGATGGTAAGTATTATGCTGCAAATCTTGGAGTTCAATTTAAGTTTTAACCAAAATCATTCAAATTATTACAAAAAAAGGAAGGGTTAACCTTCCTTTTTTTGTTGATACTTTTCTCAGCAATAACTCTTTATCTAATCATTCTCCTCGATTTATACCTTTTCTCTAATATATAAACACGGTTGACTCTTATTTACTGCCTGTAACGTGCCTCTACCTGCGGTAGAGAGACTATTTTTACTATTTGGAGAGATAAAGAAAAAAAAATCAATAATTTTGTAAAGTTAGGTTAATCTCTAATTACAAATTTTGATAAACTAAACTGAGATTCATCTTTTTATAGAAGTATCAAACCTATGATAGCAGTAATAAAAATAGAAAATTTTACAAAAAATATTTGAAATTCCTTTATATATTACAAAATATTACCTACAAATAACTCCTTGACTTTTTATATTTTTTTTGTAATAAGTTTACGTTTAAATTTTTTATATTATAAAAATATTGGGGGCTAAATTATGGCAAATAAGAACGCTTTTATGGAAAACCTGCTCGACAAAAATACTTTTCCTGTTACATGGGAGTTGGTTCCCGGCAGAGGAGCATTTGAAAAAGCTCAAGAAACACTCATAAAATCCGCAGAACAGGCAGCAAAAAGCAGTAAAATACATGCTCTTACAATTACTGACAATCCTGGTGGTAATCCTGCAATCTCTGCTGAAATGCTTGGAGTAGAAGTAAAAAATCTTGGTATAGACCCGCTTGTCCATTTTACATGCAAGGACAAAAGCAGAAATGAAATGGAAGCTATGCTTTACGGTCTTGAAAGAGCTGGTGTATATAATCTTCTCGTTATGACAGGTGATTATCCTGTATCAGGATTTAAAGGTCGTTCACGACCAGTTTTTGATATTGATCCAATCCATGTGATTCAATTAATAGAAGAGATGAATTCCGGTCTTGAAGTTCCCGGACCCAAAGGAATCTCCAAACAAATTCCTACCAATTTCTTTGCTGGAGCCGCAGGTTCACCTTTTAAGAGCCTCGAATCAGAACAGATGGTTCAATATTATAAACTCAAGAAGAAGATTGAAGCAGGTGCAAAATTTATAGTTCCACAGCTTGGTTACGATGCACGTAAATTCCAAGAAATTCTTTGGTTTGTAAGAAAAGTTCTTAAATCAGATGTTCCTCTTATAGGTAATGTCTATGTTCTTCCTTACGGACCCGGCAAACTGATGAACCAAAATATGATTCCGGGTTGTGTTGTTACAGAAAAGCTCCTCAAAACTCTTGAAAGTGAAAAAAACGCTGCTGACAAAGGTAAAGGTGCAAGATTATTAAGAGCAGCCAAAATGTATGCATACTTCAAAGGTATGGGTTACAGTGGCGTCCATATTGGGGGTCATGGGCTGCCTATTGATGATGTTTTGTGGATAATAGACAAAGGTGAAGAGTTAGCTCCAAATTGGCTCAATTATGTCCATGAGTTTGACTTTCCTATGGAAGAGGGTTTCTATCTTTTTGAGAAAGATGAGAAAACTGGTCTTAATAAAGATACTTTATCAGAGAAAACTGCTGATGGAGATAGTCCTCTTATGTATAAAATGGCAAGATTCTTACATGATGTTATGTTTGAAGAGGATGGAATGCTCTTTAAACCTATGAGATGGTTATGCAAAAAACTCGATGGGAAAAAGGGTGGTGATATTTTTAAGCATATAGAACATCTAATAAAAGTTGCCAATTTTGAATGTATGGACTGTGGAGATTGTGCTCTCATGGATGTAGCTTTCTTATGTCCTATGTCTCAATGTCCCAAAAATCAGAGAAACGGTGCATGTGGTGGAAGTTACAATGGATGGTGTGAAGTTTACCCCAACAAGAAAAAATGTGTATGGGTCAGAGCTTACGATAGACTCAAAGTATACAATGAAGAAGAATCAATCAAAGATAATCTTGTCCCACCACCCAACTGGGATTTCTTCCATACTTCATCATGGATGAACTTCTTCCTTGGCAGGGATCATGTTGCAAAAAGATTAGGAATCAAACCTCCCAAAAAGGATAACGACTAATACTTCTATATATTTTAATTTTTCCATAATTAAGGCGAGGTTTTTTACCTCGCCTTAATATTTTATCTTAAATTTCAATGGAGGGTCCAAAAAATGGGAATCAAAAAAGAGCTTCTTGACATATTAGCTTGTCCAAAGTGCAAAGGTGATATATTCCTTACTCAAAATGAAGATGGGCTTGTCTGTAAAAAATGCAGACTTCTCTATGAGATCAGAGAAGATATTCCTGTAATGCTTATAGATGAAGCAAAAGCATGGGATGAAAGTATCAAGATAAAAGATTAATGTATATTATATCTTTTATCTTTAAGTTTATATCTTATAGTAGCATATACCCTTTCTCAAAAAAATTAGCCGAAATTCTATTCATTATTTTCAAGAAGAGAACCAAAATCGCACTTTACAACATCAACAGAATATTCCCTGATATGCCTCAAGAAAAGAGAGAGGAGATTGTCAAAAACTCTTATGCAAATATTATTGCTAATTTCTTAGAGCTTATCAAAATCCAAAATTTCAGTGTAGAAGAGATTAATAAGGTAGTCAAATTACACAATATAGATGTTATTGAAAAAGCTCTTTCAAAAGGTAACGGCTGTATAGTTGTTTTTGGACATTTTGGGAACTGGGAATTATCTGTTACTTTCCCAATATTTCTAAAGGCGAATATGTTGGGGATAGGTAAAATTCAGAAACCTAAATTTTTAAACAACTTTATCTTTAAGCTAAGGACACACTTTGGGGTAAAGATATTAAACAAGAAAAATTCTACAATATCTATTTACAAAGCTTTAAAAAGAAACAGCATTGTAGGTTTACTTGTTGATCAGCGTTCAAGAGCCAAAAATTCAACTAAAATAAATTTTTTTGGAGAGGAGATATTTGCGTCAAAAGCACCTGCATACTTCGCACTAAGAAATAATTCACCGATAGTCCTGCTATACTCTGAACGGGGTGAAGATGGAGTCCACAACTTTTATTTTGTTGAAGAGCTTGAAATAATTAGAGATTCTGATAATATTGAAGAGCTTATCACTTCAAATACCCAACTAATTAATGATAAACTTACAGAAATTATTTTGAAAAATCCTAATAATTGGTTTTGGCTTCATTCAAAATTTAAAAAAAGGAAGCAGCTTCTAAAAGAGTTATCCTCCAATTAGAAACTGCAACCTCTCAAATATCTTTATTTTAGATTATCAACCATTATATCTATCACTCTATTTACAAAGTCATTACCATTTTCAGGCTTTGATCCTTCAAGTATCAACGCATGCTCAAAGAGTAATTGTGTAAAATCATCAAGTTTCTTGTCAGATTTGTCGTTTTTGTAAAGCTGGTTTAACTTCTCTATCAATTTATGATTCGGATTTATTTCAAGAGTTCTTTTGATTTCTGGAGTTTTCTGACCCATAGCTTCAAATAACTTTGCCATTTGAGGATCAATATCGTGCTCCCTTGTAACAAGACAACATGGAGAATTTGTCAATCTTCCTGAAAAACGGACATCTTCAACTTTACCTTGAAGTTTATCTTTCATAAAATCTATAAAATCTTTGAAATCTTTCTCTTTCTCTTTATCTTTATTTTTTTCTATATCTATTTCACCTTTTGTAGCAGATTTGAATTTTTTACCTTTATACTCCATCATTCCACTCATAATAAAATCATCTATCTCATCTGTAAAGAAGAGAATTTCAAAGTTTTTACCTTTGAATGCTTCAAGGTATGGTGAATTTTCAAGGTCTTTCCTTTTAGAACCTGAAATATAGTAGATCTCATTCTGATCAGCTTTCATATTTTTTATATAATCATCAAGAGTTGTAAACTTACCCGATTCTGTCTCTGTTGACTCAAAAAGAAGTATTGATGCAATATCCTCTTTATTTGCAAAATCAATATGGATCCCCTCTTTTAATATCTTTCCAAACTCCAGATAAAACTCTAAATATTTATCATACTCACTCTTTTTCATATTTTTGAGTGTATCGAGTATTTTGGAGACCAAACTTTTTTTGATCGTCTCAACTTTTTTGTTACTCTGCAATATCTCCCTCGATACATTCAGAGGTAGATCTGAACTCTCAACTACTCCTTTTACAAATCTCAAATATGGTGGAAGAAGCTCCTCGCAGTTCTCCATAATCTGAACTCTTTTTACATAAAGCATAGGTCCAATTTTCTGATGATTATGAAATATTCCAAATGGGACTTTTTTGGGTATAAAAAGTAGTGCTGTGAACTCTGTAAGCCCTTCAACATTATAATGTATTATTTCAAGCGGGTCATTATAATCGTGTGATATATGTTTGTAAAATTCACAATACTCTGTCTGCTTAATCTCATTTTTACTTCTCAGCCATAAAGCTTTCTGAGAATTTAAGGTTTCCTCCTCCTTTATCTTCTCACCCTTAACAACAGTGGACTCCTTTTCAACATCAATAACAATAGGAAACTCTATAAAATCTGAATATTTTTTTATTAATGTTCTTATCTCCCACTCTTCAAGATAATCAAGTGCATCATCTTTTAGGTGAAGGATAACATCTGTCCCTCTTCCACTCTTCTCTGTATCAGTTACAGTATAAAAACCATCAGCTTTAGATTCCCAGATAACAGCACTGCTATCTTTACCTGCTCTTTTGGTAACAACAGTCACTTTATCAGCAACCATAAATGAAGAGTAAAACCCAACTCCAAACTGCCCTATAAGCTCAGCCTCAGATTCTATATTTTTCTCTTTTAGATATTTTAAGAACTCTTTTGTGTTTGAATGTGCAATTGTCCCTAAATTTTTAATAACCTCTTCCTTAGACATACCCAAACCATTATCTGAAATTTTTACAGTTTTTGAATTTTTATCAAGATATATTTTTATCTTGAAATTAGAGTCAGATTCAAGAATATCTTCATTTGACAAAGATTCAAGCCTTAATTTTTCGATAGCATCAGAAGCATTTGATACAAGTTCTCTCAAAAAAATCTCCTTGTGAGAGTAGAGTGAATGGATCATTAGGTCAAGTATTTGATTTACTTCTGTTTTAAATTCAAATTTATTTTCGCTCATAGAGCTTCCCCCTTTTTAATTTATTTGAATTAATAGTTTTTTAAGGTTAAAATAGAATAAAATAAGCCAAAAACTTAATACGATCGTAATTAAGTTCTGACTTATTTAATTTAGGATTAGTTTGAAATAAATCAATTGAATTTTTTTAAAATTTTTGGAGATTCAGCATCAGTAAAAGCTTCTTCATCTTCAGATTTGGAAATCGAGCCTTTCAACATAGAGCATTCACCATCAAATAGAGCCCCAATCTGAATAAAAAGCTCATTTGTAAATATTTTGCCGATAATTTTACCAGGTGTAAAATTTTCTAATTTGTCACATTTGACAATACCCTCTATTCTACCTTTGTTTATAAGGTTTTTAACCTCTATCTTACCTCTTATTTCAGATTTCTCTCCAACCATAAGGGTCCCTTCACTTGAATATATCTCCCCTGTAAATTTGCAATCAAGATTAGCTGTCCCTTTGAATATAAACTTCCCCTCAAAATTGACATCCTCTGATAAGAAAGCTTTTATCCCCTTATCGTCATCTTTTTTGAACATTTGAAACCTCCTATATTAGTAAATACATTAATGTATCCTTACTATCTCATTATTCTCAACTTTAAATTTTTTAAATATTTTATGAGATTCTCCCTTGCTATCAAAATATGTATCACCTGTCAAAAGAAAAAATTTACTATTTTCAAAAGAGCTCTTTATTTTGACATTGCTGCTCATATCAATTTTGAAAGCAAGATTAATAGTATCATAAAAGAGTGTATTCAAGAAATCTGGAACAGCATTAAAATATTTTTTGAGATAATTTTTAAAAGATAAAAAATCGGCATCATTTGATGAATAATCTATCAGATCTATAAAAAAAATATTTTTTCTAAATCTCGGCTCTAAATTTAGTATATCCTTTGAATTCCATAAATTAGTCCCAAAAATTTTGATATCCTTTAAATCGTAAAAAACTAACTGAGGAATAATAAGGAGAGCTTTTTGAAGCTCGTCTGCAATAAGAACAGAATCAAGCTCCCTCTGTTTGATATACCTATTATCTTTTGAGCTTAATTTTTTGAGATTACCAAGATCGATAATCTCATTTCTAAAATCAACTTCATTTTCGGAATAACCTATTGATATTTCTGGCTTAAATCCATTTTTCATAGCAATATATGTAAATCTATTCCCAAAAGAGTTTTCAGGATAAAGGACTCCTGTATGTTGAGACTCACTCTTTATAAAATCACACAGTTGCGAAACTTGGTCAGGTATATTTAAAAAATGGTTAAATTTGAGATCGTATTCGATTTCTGAGGATGGATTCATCAAGAGAGTTATGATAGGTTTATTAAATCTCTTAGCACACATTACAATATTTTTTTCAAGTGAAGATTGGAGAGGACCTATAATAATATCCACCTCTTGACCTTTAAGTATACTTTCAAGTTGGCTGACAGAGTGCTCCTCCCCTAATGCAGTATCAACAATAAAAAGATCAAGAGAATCACCCTTATTTCCAAAAAAATTTGAAGCAGTAAGAACTCCCTCCAAAGCTCTATCCCCAATATTTTTAAGATTCCCTGAGAAAGGGACAACTAATATTACTGATAATTTATTACTAAATCTCTGTAATCTTTCTTCTTTGTGCATAGGGGAAACATTTGAAAAATTATCAACTTTAATACTATCTCGATTATTTTTAGCTGTGGGGACACTTTTAAAAGAGGTGGGGTATTTATTTCTCATATAATTTAAGGTTTCATCATATATATTGAGTCCCTTAGCCTCATTGAGCAGAGATTCTATAAAACTATTATCACCCTCTAAAAATTTAAGGTATGACATCTTAGAGACAATATATACAAAATTCTTTGCAAATTTATCAAAATCAACATTATTATAATCTAATATTGTAACTCCATCTATTATCTTCTCTACATCTGCAAGTATAATTTTTTTCTGATCTGCTGAAGCATCATTGTATATAAATGAATAGTATCTGAGCTCACAAAATCTGTCAGCATTTGCTCTACATAGCTTTAGAAGAACAGAGTATGGGTTGTCGGCAAATAGAGAGTTTCCAAGAATAAAAAAAATAATGATTAGTAATATTGACTTTATTTTCATTAATAAACTCTTTTTGAAGTTTTAATTATCTCTTCAAGGTATTTCTTTATATCACTACTCATTTTCTCAGATTTTATAAAAACAGAGGCTTCATTATTGTATTTGAGGGCACTCTGAGTAATATTGTGAGAACCTAAAAACAGAATATCATTATCTATCAAAATAATTTTCTGGTGTGACCTTTGCTCCAAAGAATCAAAATATATCTTTAGGTTGCTATATTTTTTGAGTAGTGTGCTTTGAAATATCTTTTCTGTAACAACATTGCACGATTTACTATCATCATCAGAATCTTTTTCCAAAATAATAGTTACATTAACACCTTTTTTTACAAGGTTTATAACTTGAGTTAATATCTTACAAGGTATAGAGCTATATTTATCAGGATCACAACACCACATAAAAGAGCTGATAACTAAATCTTTTTTTGTATCTTTCAACTTTTTGAAGAGATAACTCTCGTAATCTTCATTGAGAAGGAGCTTTAGTTCGGGGTCTTTGCTGAGGAGAGGCGAAGAGAGAAAGAGAGTGAAAAATAATATAGAAAATATAAAAAAATTGCTATTTATTCTCATCAATATATTTTTGGGCACAATCACTGCTACAGAAAACTTTATTATCAATTTTGATAAGTTGAGATTCTGGAACATATACATTACATTTATCACAAGGAAACATTTTTTGACCAGCATCTAAGTGGAGATGTTCTTTATTTTGAGAAGATTTTGTAAAGAAAAAATTTTTAAATAATCTGTATATCAGATACAAGATAAATGAGATAACAATTACTCTAAACATTTAGGTCTACTTTTACCTTAAACATTTTTTTAGATGGTAGATTCACTATCTCCTTAACCCCTGTCCTTTCACTTATTGAATTGAGCGTATCCTCTATAAACTGATCACTTTTACCAATAAAGGTAAACCAGATATTGTAATAATCATTCCTGAGATAGTTGTGAGTGACTCCTGGATAGCTGTTTAACTCAGATACAAAAGAACTTATCAAATCATCTCTTACCCTCGCGGCACAAAGAGTGCTTGAATAACCTAATTTTTTTGAGTCAAATGTAGCTCCTAATCTTCTTATTATACCTAAATTAGTAAGCTTTAGGACAAGGTCAAACGCATCTGCTTCAGAGATGTTTAGCTTTGCTCCAATATCTTTGTAGGGTCTTTGGAGTATTGGGAAATCTGTTTGTATGATGTTAAGGAGTGCTTTTTCGATATCAGACAACATTTTTCTTCTCAATGTCTTTAAATCTTAGGTAAAATTCCTCTAAAAGTAAAATTATATTGTAATCAGTATCATTTATTAAAGATAACTCCTTTATGCTAACAAAGAAGCTCTCAATATCAACTTCATCAGATTGTAAAAAATCTGATATTTTATCCTTTATTTCTTGATTTTCAAGATTATTTAGAAGAGATTCTAACTCTTTTCTGTTTATGATATCCATATCTTTTAATACAATATAATTATATTTATGTCGATAAAAATCTTAACAATTTTATTGGATAAAAATAATTTAATGGGCAAGAATAGTGGGATAATTTGCAACTATTTATAAAATTGACTCTTTTTCTATTTAGATTTGAAAATTTTGAAATATTTTAGATAGTTTGAAGGATTAGAATTTAAATTATATGGGAGTATTATTTAGTTTGTGTCATTTTTATTTTAACCATATTTTTTAGTCAAAATAAAATAATTCATCAATTTACAATCCATCATTCATAATTCAAAATTTTTATAAAATAGGTTCTGGTATCCCCATATCTATACTCTTTGCAAATTTGGAGATTAAAATTGTATTGTGAATATCTTTTAAGATTAAAGGATAAAAGTTTAAGAAAGGGGGACCGACCAAAAATTAAAGAATCTTGATCAGTCCCTAAATATTATACAAATCTTGTTTTTTCAAGAAAACTTAAAACATTAAACCCTGTCTCTTTTAGCATATCAACTACTTTTTTAACATTATCACCGGGGGTAACTCTTACTATTAGATGATTTTTATGTAGATATTGGGGTAATTTCATTACTGAGAGCATCCTAACCTCAACACCATTATCAATAAGTATCTGAGTTATTTTAGAAACAGCTTGATTAGTCTGAAAAGTTTCTAACTCAACAGTAAATCTTCCAACTTCTGAATCAAGACCATTCATCTGAACCATCACATTAAATAGATCATTTGAAGAAACATAGCCAACTAATTTCTTGTCATCTACAACAGGCAATCCACCAATTTGGTGTTTATGCATTGTAAAAGCTGCTGCTTCAAACGAGAAATCAGAGGGGATAGTAATGATATTTTTGTGCATTACATCCTTTACAGTCATCTTGGATAATAGATAATTAAGCTCATAAATACTAAGTGTAGTAGCTTTGGAGGGGGTTGCTTCTTTTAACCCTTTTCTTGAAACTATCCCTGATAGTTTACCATTGTCAACTATTGGTAATCTCTTGATATTATTCTCTTTCATGATTTTCAGAGCATCATAGATAGATGTGCTGCTCGGAACAGCAATAATATTTGTTTTCATAAAATCTTTTACTCTCATCTCTTCACCTCTTTATAGTTTTGTTATTAATCCCACTTTCTTTTGTCTTCAATCAACTTATCTGTTTCTTGAATATAACCATCTTCAACAAACTTTACTTCACCCTTTAATTTAAAAATATCTTTCATTGCTGATGAAATTTTATCTTTATAAGTCTCGGTGAGAGGGATATCTTTCTGCATTTCTGCATAAAAAATGAGATTATCGTAATCATTCTCTCTGGTCACAATAACTTTACCTTTTTGAATATAGTCAAATCTATCAACAATTTCCTTTACTTGACTCGGGTGGATAAACATTCCCCTAACTTTAGTAACCATATCAACTCTGCCAACTATCTTCTCTATTCTGAAAGATGTTCTTCCACAGCTACAAACCTTATCTGAATGTATTATCAAATCTCCTGTACCAAGTCTTATAAGGGGGTAAGTTTTGTTGTTAAGTGTGGAAACAACAAGCTCACCCGGCTCACCCGGCAAACAGTTTTTACCTGTATCAGGATTGATAACTTCAACAAGTCTATTTTCGGAGAAATGTATCCCTGCTTTATAGTTGCACTCATATCCTATCCCACCAATGTCAGCAGTAGCAAAGAATTGCCTTACCATAATATTGTATGTCTCTTCAAACTCTTTTCTTGTTGTATTGGGGAGCATTTCACCAGCAAGTGCAGCAACCTGAAGATTAAAATCTTTGTTCCAGTTGTAACCCATCTGTTCTGCTTTTTTAATAAGCATATGAAGGAAAGAAGGTGTCCCTACATAACCTGAAACTTGAAGATTTTTCATTGTTTGTATCTGAATTTCAGTATTCCCAACTCCAGTAGGAATCATTGTGCATCCTAAATTTTTAAGAGCTTCATCACAAAAAATTCCAGCAGGTGTAAGATGATAACTAAAAGTATTCACAACTCTATCACCCTTTTGAAATCCGATATTAGTAAATACCTCCTGCAAATTCCAATAATCAAAAGTTTCACCTTCAGGATCGTATATTGGACCTGGAGAAACATATATTCTGTTTAGTTTTGCGGAGTTAGCAACCATCCCCCCAAAAGGTGGATTTGACTTATGTATCTCAACAATTTGAGATTTCTTTGTTTTAGGGATATTTAAAATATCGTCATAACTCTTTATATCTTTAATATTGAAATCTTTCCCAAAAAGAGTTTTATAATATTCACAATTTTTGTAGGCAAAATTCAAATCTTCTAAAAATAACTTAAATTGCTTGTCCATCCTCGATTGAGTTGATTGACATTCAATATCTTTATTATAATATTTGATCCTTGTTTCTCCCATATCCTCCTCCTATTTACTAACTTTGGTTGCTTAAGATAGCCATCTCTTTCTTCTTTTGTAATGCTTTACATTTTTATAACTTTTTTTATCTCCACCTTCAGAAAAACCGAGATAAAATTCTTTAACATCATCATTGTTTTTTAATATTTCAGCAGGACCATCAAGAACTACCTTCCCACTCTCCATAATATAACCATAATCTGCAACAGAAAGAGCAAGATTAGCATTCTGCTCTACAAGTAAAATCGTAGTCCCCTCTTTGTTTATCTGCTTTATAGTTTCAAATATCTCCCTTACAAGAAGAGGAGCCAACCCGAGAGATGGCTCATCAAGCATAAGAAGTCGTGGTTTGGCCATTAGAGCCCTCCCAATTGCAAGCATCTGCTGCTCACCACCACTAAGATACCCAGCTCTCATATTTATTCTTCTCTTTAATGCAGGAAACAATTCGTATACATGCTCCCTATCTGCTTTGATATTAGAGGATGAATCTTTTCTTATATAACTTCCAGCAGTAAGATTCTCATCAACTGTAAGCTCTTTAAATATTCTTCTACCCTCCATAACTTGGAATATCCCCTGCCTTACAATCTCTTCTGCATAACTATTCTTTATCTCTTGTTTGTTAAATTCAATTTTACCATCGGTAACTTCACCATCTTCAGATTTGAGTAAACCTGAGATTGACTTAAGGGTGGTAGATTTCCCTGCTCCATTGGATCCAAGTAGTGTAACAATTTTACCCTCAGGAACCTGAAGAGACAATCCTTTTAATACTAAGATGACTTCATTATAAACAACTTCAATATTGCTTACATCCAATATTATATTTAATCCCTGAAAAAACTTCTCTTTATCAGATTGTGCCATAAAAAATATCCTCCATAAAATTATTATAAAAAGCTAAAAACTATAAAGAAAGTAATTCTTAACCTTTTACAATAATATAGAAGGGGGGACAAAGCCCCCTTTATTTTGTTATCTTGCAACTTCAATATAATCTGAAACAGGAACAAATGCACCTTTTTGAATTTGATAGATTCTCAAACTGTTTGCACCTTTGTGTGATTTGTCAGTAAAAGTAATTTTACCTGTTAACCCACCTGTATCAAGATCTTTAAGAGATTCAAGAGCTTTCTTTATACCCTCTCCTGTATAATCTTTAGCTACTTTGAGAGCTTCTACCATTACATACATTGCAGCAAAACCTTGTGTATAGCATACTATTCTATCTTTTATTTCAGGATGATACTTTTCACTTATTTTTCTCATAAGCTGAACACCTGGAAGAGATGTATCTGTCCAAAGAGCAAAAGGACATGTCCAATAACAACCTTCAGCTGCATCACCAGCAATTGCAGCAAAATTTTTGTTCATAGCCCAGTTAAGAGCAATAAATTTTGTAGTAAGATTTAGTTTCTTTGCATCTTTTAGGATAGTGGTCATAGCTTTTGTTTCTTGACAAATAGCCCACTCTGCACCACTTTTTTGCATATTAAGTAACTGAGATGTAGCTTCAAGAGCATTAAGTGCTACTATCTCCTTGTCAACTACATCAACACCTATAGTTTTTGCATAATCATCAGCAGCTGCAAACTTCTTACCCTGATACTCTACTGTAAAAAATGGAGATTTTCCAAAACCTGTGTCATTGTAGATAAAGCAAACTTTAGGGTTTCCAGGTTTTCCACTCTTTGTATGCTGCTCTTTGATAAATTTGAGAGCAACTCTTGCTTGGTCAGCATAAGTTACACCAATTAGGAAGTTGTAAGGTGTAATTGTTGGGTCTGTCAAATGCTCTGAATATGATGCTGACATATAAGGGATCTTATCTTTTGTTATCATAGGAGATAATGCTTCTGTATCGCCTGTCCCCCAACCTTGAATAGCAATAGCTTTACCTTGTAAATTTTTGTATGCAGCAACAGCTTGTGGAATTTTGTAAGCATAATCTGTGTCAAGAAGTTTGATTTGCATACCATTTACACCACCATTTTCATTAACATACTTTACATAATCTCTTACAGCATCAGCATATGGAGCACCAACAGCACCTGTGGCACCAGTAATGTCAAAAACCCCACCAATAACTATCTCTTTTGGTGCAGCAAAGCTAAGTGTTGAAAACACACCAAACAGTAAAACTACTAACAGAAAACTAATACTTTTTCTCATCTTCTCCTCCTCTTTTTTTTTATTTTAGGGATAACCCCATTTGGAAATAGAACTTATAGGCAGTTATCTTTACTAAAATATTAATATGAAAATGGCCATAATTTCCAATATGCTTTTATCAGATTCCATCTATGTGCCATACCTTTAGGCTCATAAACAAGAAAAAGGATAATTATCAATCCAAATATCCCCTCTCTGATTGCAGCAAATGAATTAACAACAGCCGGGTAATTTTCACCTAATATAGAACTTATATATCTTAAAAATTCAGGGAGAATTACCATAAAAACTGTCCCAAAGATTGTCCCAATAAGACTTCCAAGACCACCAATAATAATCATTGTAAGATACTCAATAGATACACCAATTGTAAAGTGCTCAGGTGAAATTATAAGAATGTAGTGTGCCCACAAACTTCCAGCAATTCCTGCATAGAAAGAACTCATAGCAAAAGCAAGCAATTTGTATTTAAATATATCAACACCTATAATTTCTGCAGCAATGTAATTGTCCCTAACTGCAACAAAAGCTCTACCAGTTTTAGTCCTTATAATATTTTTAGCAAAAATCATAAGTATAATTGCCATAGTAACTACTAAATAAAAGTATTTCTGGTCAGTATCAAAGGCAAACCCACCTATAGATGGAGATGTAACCATCTTACCCAAGACACCATTTGTAACAGCACTCCAGTGAATAATAACATACTCAATAATAAACTGTGCAGCAAGAGTAGCAATAGCAAGATATAATCCTTTCAACCTGAGAGACGGGAGACCAAAGATCATACCTATAACGGATGTTACTAAAGCAGCAAGTGGCATAGCTACCCAAAAAGAGAGATGTAAATCATTAGTAAAGTAGGCACACGCATAAGCACCTATACCAACAAAAGCACCATGTCCAAGAGATATCTGCCCTGCAAAACCTGTAAGAATATTTAGACCAATTGCTCCAATAAGATAAATAGAAACCACATTTGCAACATACAAGATATACTTATTTGCAAACATTGGAAATATATAAAGAAGTATCAGAAAAGCAAACAAACAAGACTTATGAAAAACTGTCTGATAAATCTCATAATCTTTTTCGTAAGACTCCTTAAAATCGCCACAAACACCATAACTCATAATTTATACTTACCCTCCCCTAAAAATTCAATTAAACTTTTTCTATTTGCTCTGTTCCAAATAATCCGTAAGGTTTTACCATAAGGATAACTATAAGAACAATAAATGGTGCAACCTCTTTTATACCAGGTAGAATAGGATCGAGATATCCCCCACATAAGTTTTCAAGAATACCTATAATCAAACCTCCAATAATAGCACCACCAATACTGTCAAGTCCTCCAAGTATAACAACAGGGAAAACTTTTAATCCATAAAATCCAAGAGAGACATTTATACCATTGATATTACCTATAAGTATCCCTCCAACAGCAGAAACAACAGCAGCTATACACCAAGCAAGTGCAAAAATCTTTTTGATACTGATACCCATACTCATTGCTGCCTGTTGGTCATCAGCAGTTGCTCTCATAGCTATACCACTTCTATTGTATTTAAAAAATAGTGTAAAAATTGCAAGAAATATCACTGCAAATATTATACTGTAAAGATAAATTTCAGAAATTGCTATCTTACTTGCAAGTTGTATAGGAGCCTGAGAAAATATAGGTGGAAAAACTTTTGTCTGTGTCCCCCAAAATATCTGAATAACACCTTTGAGAAGACTTGATAATCCTATTGTGAGCATTATTATAGAGATAATTGGCTCACCAATCATAGGCCTTAAGAAAAATCGTTCTATCATCAGACCAACAAAACCTGTAACTATCAAAGTGAGCAAAAAGGAAACAACAAAAGGGAGCTTCAAGCCAACAACCATCTGCAAACATAGATACGCACCAAGCATAAGAAACTCACCCTGAGCAAAGTTGATAACACTTGTTGATTTGTATATAAGAACAAAACCGAGAGCAACAAGTGCATAAATACTACCAATTACTATACCTGTTATTATTAGTTGAATAAAAAATTCCATAACAAACTCTCCTTTATAAATTCCTAACTTTTAATTGGGTTCTAATCGTAGTGGTTTTACCATCTTGAAATTTGATAGTATCTTCAATTGGTATCATCTCCTTATTCCCATACATTCCAATAATTACGGGGGAGTATCTCTCCTCAACAAATTTTCTCCTTACCTTACCTGTCCTTGTGAGCTCATCATCATCAGCATGAAGCTCTTTATAAAGAAGAACAAACTTTTTGAGCTTTGAAGACTCAGGCAGTGTAACATTTACCTTGACAACCTCTTTCTCTATAAACTCCTGAACTTTGTCATTAGCTGCAAGATTTGTATAGGTAGTATATTCAATTCTTTGGGTTTCTGCCCATTTCCCAACTATACCGTAATCTATACATATTATGCCTATAATATAATCTCTTTCGTGACCAACACACACAGCCTCCTTGATATAAGGGCTAAACTTCAACTTATTTTCAATAAACTGAGGTGAAAATTTGGTGCCATTTTTAAGGGTCATAACATCTTTTACCCTGTCGATAACAACAAGATGACCATTTTCGTTAAAATAACCTGCATCACCAGAGTGAAGCCAGCCATCTTTAACAGTCTCATTGGTAGCCTCTTCATTCTTATAGTATCCAGCAAAAACACTTGGACTCTTAGATATAATCTCACCATCATCTGCAATTTTGATATATGTCTGATAAATAGGCTTACCCACAGTATCAAAACCTATATCCCCATCCCTATGAATACAAGATATACCTGAAATTTCAGTCTGTCCATATATTTGTTTCAACTCTATACCAAGAGCATGAAAAAATCTGAATGTATCAGGACCAAGAGCAGCACCACCTGTAGTCGCACTTCTCATCTTTGAAAAACCTAATCTATCTTTTAATGCTCTAAAAATCATAAAATATGAAAATTTATATTTTAGTTTCTCGGTAAAAGATGGCTGCACTTTGGTAAACTTGTAATCTGCCCATCTATAACCTATAGGAAGACATTTGTTGTAAAACCATCTTTTTATAGGTGAAGCGTCAAGTATCTTTACTTGAACAGTAGCAGCAAGATTCTCCCATACCCTTGGAGGTGAAAACATAAGATTTGGACCTATCTCTCTGATATTTTCATTTGTGGTCTCACCCTCTTCTGGGAAATTAACAGTAAAATTAAAGAGGAGACCACTTGCAACACACATCATCTGCTCACCAACCCATGCAAGTGGGAGAAATGATACAAATTGGTCAGATTCATATTTTCTGTCAACTATTCCAAGATTGTAAGCCATTGTAAGGAGATTTCTATGAGTAAGCATTGCAAGCTTAGGGAAACCAGTAGTCCCAGAGGTGGTGCAAATCTGTGCAATATCAAGAGAATCTGTCTCTTCTATCATCTTCTCAAAATTTATATTTTTCTCCTGTTCATATTTTCTGCCAAACTCTTCAACTTCATCAAAAGGCATCAATATAGGGTCTGTATATTTCCACATACCCTTTGGATCGTGGTAGATGATTTTCTTAACTTTAGGGAAATCATCTTTTATCTCAAGCATTTTATCAACCTGCTCCTGATCCTCTGCAATTACAAATTTACTATCTGAGTGGTCAATAATATACGCAACCTCTTTTACTATTGAATCTTGATAAATACCTATTCCACAGCCTCTTAAACATTGAGCAGCAAGCTCACCATACACCCATTCTGGTCTGTTATCACTAATAATAGATATCTTATCACCCTTTTCAAATCCGAGAACTTTTAACCCTAAAGCAAAATATTTAACATGATTGTAATAGTCGTCCCACGTGTAAGTCTGCCATATTCCAAACTCTTTCTCCCTTAATGCAACTTTATTTTTACCAAATTTTTTGTATGCTCTTAGAAGCAGCTTAGGGAAGGTCATTTTATCTATATCGATATCTGGAAGATAATCTTTGGGTGGTAATTCCCACTCCTTCTCCCAATCGATATTTTTTCTGATATCCATATTTTATTTCTCCTCCTTATTAAAAAGTAAGTTTATCTGCCCAAAAATACAGTTTCTTCGCCACCAAGATATGCTTCTATAACCTGAGGATGTTTTTGAACCTCTTCAGGTGTCCCTTCAGTAATCTTCTCTCCAAAATTAAGAACCATAAGCCTATTTGACAGATCCATTACAACACCCATATCATGCTCTATCAGAACAACAGTCTTTTTCCACTCGTTGTTTATGTCAATGATAAATCTTGCCATATCTTCTGCTTCTTCAAGATTCATACCTGCCATAGGCTCATCAAGAAGAACAATATCTCCACCAAGTGCAAGAGCCCTACCAAGCTCAACTCTTTTCTGAACTCCATAAGGTAGCATCCCTACTGGCTTTTTTCTATAATTTTCAATTTCCAAGAAATCAATAATATTTTCAGCTACTTTTCTGTGCTCAACTTCTGTATTTCTTGCTTTGCCAAACCAGAAAATATCTGCTAAAATATTATTTTTGATGTGAACATGCCTGCCAAGCATTATATTTTCCAAAACAGTCATACCTTTAAAGAGCTCTAAGTTTTGGAAAGTCCTTGACATACCTTTGTATGCAATCTGATCAGGAGATATCTTAGTGATATCTTCACCTTTAAATAGTATCCTGCCTCGCTGAGGTTTGTAGAAACCTGATATAACATTGAACATACTTGATTTACCAGCACCATTGGGACCTATGATAGAAAAAATCTCTCCATCATAAACAGTGAAAGTAATGTCAGTCAGAGCATTCACTCCCCCAAAGGAAAGATGGACGTTTTCACCTTTTAAAATTTCTTTTTTACTCATTTTTACACCCTTCCGATAATACTTCTTAATTTATTTGAATATATAAAATATTGTTTTAAAAATTGCAAGATATAATTTAAATTCTATAACCATAAGAAAGTTAACGTAAGGTGGGTATATAAAAAATAATTTATAATATGTCAAGTGAATTTTATCCTTTTTCTATCTTTCTAAAATACTGTTTATTTTTATATATTTGCTGATTACCTTAAAATAATTGGAGAATTTACAATATCTCTTCCAAAACCGATAAAATAAAAATATTAACAATATGTGTCAACAAACGTTTTATTATCAATAAAGAGCTTACAATATATTTCATTGGTAACTAAAATGTTAGTTGACAAAACTTTAAACAATGTTTAAAAGAAATTGGATGAAAACGATAAATATAGTAGGAGCTGGTCTGGCAGGTTCAGAAATAGCTTTACAGTTAGCCAAAAGAGACTTCAAGATAAAACTATTTGAAATGCGTCCTGAGGTTACTACTCCCGCCCACCAGAGTGACAAATTTGCAGAATTAGTATGTAGCAACTCCTTTAAATCCACTAATCCCAATATCCCAGCAGGTATGCTTAAAAATGAATTAAGAGGACTTAAATCTTATCTAATAGAGGCAGCAGATAAATTTTCTATCCCCGGAGGGAATTCCCTTACAGTTGATAGAGAGAAATTTTCATCATATATCACAGATATTATAATGAAAAATAAAAATATCAACTTTATAAATAAAGAGTTTACAGAATTATCCACTTCTGAAACAACAGTGATTGCTTCCGGACCACTTACATCTGAAAAACTCTCAGAAAACATCATAAAAGTCACAGAAAGCAGAAATTTCTACTTTTACGATGCAATAGCTCCAATAGTTGAAGCATCATCAATAGATATGAGCAATGCTTTCTTGGCAAACCGATACGATACCAAAAATAACGATTATATCAACTGTCCACTTTCAGAACAGGAGTATCATACATTTGTCAAAGAACTTAAAAGTGCCAAAACTTTTCCCTACAAAGAGTTTGAAAAACCTAAATATTTTGATGGGTGTATGCCGATAGAGGAGATGGCAGAAAGAGGCAATATGACTCTTGCTTTTGGACCTATGAGGCCAGTGGGACTCGTTGACCCACATGGTAAGCAACATTTTGCAATAGTTCAGCTCAGAAGAGAAAATATAGAGGGGACATCATATAATATTGTTGGTTTTCAGACAAAGATGACTTATCCTGAGCAGGATAGAGTTTTAAGATTGATCCCTGCCCTAAAAGATGCAAACTTTCTAAGATACGGCTCACTCCATAGAAACAGCTACATAAATGCACCTCACCTTCTCAATCAAGATATGTCACTAAAAAATATGCCAAACATCTTCATAGCCGGGCAGCTATCTGGGGTAGAGGGGTATATTGAGTCAATAGCACAAGGGTTGCTCGTTGGAGTAATAATTTACAATAAATATTTAGATAACTCTTTTCAATATCCTCCGCCATCTACAGCATTAGGTAGTCTTTACAATCATCTTACAGAAGATAAAGGTAAATTTGTCCCATCAAATATAAATTTTAGTTTATTTAAGTATGGTGAGGAGATATCAAAAATTAGAAATAAGGATAAAAGAAGAGAGGCTGTTGTAAAGCAATCGGAAATATCTTTTAAAGAATGGTTACAAAATATCAGATGGTAAAATAATCTTAGGAGTTTTTATATGAATAAAATCTTGATCCATTCAATTATATCTATGTTATTAATTATCTCTATCTTGTCATGTAGTAGCAAAGATGATGCAAAAGATGATAAAACCACTCATAAGAGTGATAACACAACTACATCAAACAATCAAACTCCTACAAAAGGGGATACATTAATATCAGGATCAATAGGTGATGCAAGCAATCTAATCCCTATACTTGCTTCAGATTCTGCATCACACAATATAGCTTCACTTGTATATAGCGGACTTCTAAAATATGATAAAAACCTAAATCTTACTCCTAATCTTGCTGATAACTTTTCAGTTTCAGAAGATAACAAAATCATACAGTTTACATTAAAAAAAGGTGTAAAATGGCAGGATGGAGCTGATTTTACTGCGGATGATGTTATATTTACCTACAAAACTATAATGGATCCAAAAACACCTACTGCATACAGAGGGGATTATGAGCTTATAGATCATATAGAAAAAGTTAACGATTACGAGATTAAAGTCTATTACACAAAACCTTTTGCCCCTGCACTTACCAGTTGGACACTATCTATACTCCCAAAACATCTTCTTGAAAATGTAGATATAACAAAATCACCACTTTCGAAAGCTCCTATTGGGACAGGTCCATTTAAATTTAAGAAATGGGATACCGCCCAATACATTGAACTTACTTCCAACAGCAGTTACTTTGACGGAGAACCTTACCTTAATGGTTATATTTACAAGATAATACCTGATAGTGCAACAATCTTCCTTGAGCTCAAAGCTGGTAAAATTGACGAAATGGGACTTACACCTATACAATATTCAAGACAGAGTGACACTGAGTTTTTTAAAGAGAAGTTCAAAAAATTCTCATATCCTATATTTAGTTACACATATTTAGGATTCAACCTTACAAACCCTATGTTTAAAGATAAAAGAGTCCGCCAAGCAATAGCTTATGCAATTGACAAAAATGAGCTTGTCGAAGGAGTGCTACTTGGATTTGGCTCAGTTGCAACAGGTCCTTACAGGCCAGATATGTGGTATTACAACAAAGATGTAAAACAGTATCCATTTAATCCTGAGCTCTCAAAAAGTATGCTTGCTGAATTAGGTTGGAAAGATACCGATAACGATGGAATAGTTGAAAAAGATGGTAAAAAATTTGAATTTACTATCCTTACAAATCAGGGGAATGCAAGCAGGGCAAATACTGCACAGATAATTCAGAAAAAATTGAGTGCAGTCGGTATAGATGTTAAAATAAGAGTTCTTGAATGGTCTTCATTTATAAATGAGTTTATTGACAAGAAGAAATTTGAAGCAGTAATTCTTGGCTGGAGCACAGGGATAGACCCTGATCAGTATGATATATGGCATTCATCAAAGAGCAATATAAAGGAGCTCAATTTCATATCATTCAAAAATAAAGAGGTTGATACCCTACTTGAACAGGGTAGAGTTACCTTTGACAGAGAGAAGAGAAAAGAGATATATTTTAGGTTTCAGGAGATACTTGCAGAGGAGCAGCCTTACATATTTCTTTATGTTCCCTCTTCACTTGTAATTTTAAATAAAAGATTCAGAAATGTTGCCCCTGCACCAGCAGGGATAAACTATAACCTTGAAAAATGGTGGGTCCCTAAAATGGAGCAGAAATATTGATAGATCTTAACCAACTAACCAAAATACCATTTATAAGCAGTATCAAATATTTCGAATCCACTACATCCACAAACAGCATTGCTCTTCAAAATATTACGAGTGATGAGTTTACGATATTTATAGCAGAAACTCAGAGTGCTGGTAGAGGTCGCAACAATAGAAAATGGGTATCTCCCCCTTCAAGCAACCTCTACTTCTCATTCATATTAAAACCTACTCTTAACCCTTCACTATTCTCACCTATCCCACTACTTGTTGCTGTATCTGTTTTGGAAGTAGTAAAAAGATATATTCCAAAAAATATCTATGTAAAATGGCCAAATGATATTTGGGTAGAGGATCGCAAAATATCTGGAACATTAATAGAAATTTCTAATAATAGTATTGTAGTAGGCATCGGAATAAATGTAAATATAAAAGATTTTCCGCAAATTGAGGGGAATCAGCCAACTTCATTTTTTATAGAAACAAACAAGATACACAATAGAACCGAAATTCTTAAAGATTTTTTTCATAATTTCCACAAGTGCTACTCAATCTATCTCAAATCAGGGATACTACCTCCTGAATCTATGGCTGTATTGAATAACAACCTCAAATTCAAAAATCAGGAAGTTGAAGTGATATTTAACGGAAGTAGTAAAAGGGGGAGAGTTGAGGGGATTGGAGCTGATGGAGCTCTTCTCCTTGATACTGGAAAAATATTAGCTGGAGATGTGGTTAGTGTAAGGAGTTTCTGATTCTGTCCAATTTACTTTCTCTTTATAACAAAAATTAAACTTACCCGATTATGGTTAGTGCGGAGACTTTTTGAT
The DNA here is from genome assembly GCA_020722945.1 of Candidatus Methylomirabilis sp. Lineage (GTDB taxonomy): Bacteria > DYJV01 > DYJV01 > DYJV01 > DYJV01 > DYJV01. Next base: position 27,422 of record DYJV01000016.1, read on the forward strand.
TCTGTCCCTTAATGTTTCCCTTGGAACTCCAAGAAGCCTTGCTGCTTTTGAAATATTGTTCCCTGATTTAATAAGAGCCTCATTTATAATACTTCTGCTCAACTCTGATTCAATTTTACGAAGAGAGTTACTATTGAGCTTAAATGCTCTATTTTCAAATAGCTCAGATTGAGATTGGACAAAATTTTGCCTCATCTCCAAAGGTAAGAATTTGGCTGAAAAGATACTATCATTGTTTACAATAACAACTCTCTCAACAACATTCCTTAACTCTCTCACATTCCCTCTCCATGGATAATTGGTAAGGCATTCTACAGCTTCTTCATCAATATCTACAATATTTTTGTTATACTTTTTATTAAAAAGATCAATAAAATATTTTGCAAGTAGTATAATATCCCCCTTACGCTCCCTCAAAGCAGGAATATGTATAGGGAAAACATTTATCCTATAGTAAAGGTCATCTCTGAATTTTCTGCTTTCAACCATTTTGAGAAGATCTTTATTTGTAGCACAGATTATCCTTACATCTGTATTAATCACTTTAGTGCTACCAATACGTCTGAAAGATTTCTCTTCAATAAATCTCAGAAGTTTACTTTGCATATTTATATCCATATCACCTATTTCATCAAGAAAAAGCGTCCCTCCATTGGCTTCTTCAAGGTAACCAATTTTCCTATAAATAGCATTTGTAAATGCACCCCTCTCAAAACCAAAGAATTCACTTTCAAGAAGATTTTCAGGAATAGATGCACAATTAACAGCAATAAAAGGCTTATCTCTCCTATGACTCAAATTGTGAATAGATTTGGCAACTAACTCCTTACCTACTCCACTCTCACCTGTTATAAGAACAGTGGCATCACCATGCTTTGCTATACTTTCAATATCTCTCTTAACATTTTTGACAACTTCACTTTGACCTACAAATTCAACTCCAAAGTGATCTTTCTGTAGAAGTTTAACCTCTTTTTTGAGGGATTCAGTCTCTAATGCAAGTTTTACTATCAGCTTGATAGAAGATTTTTTTAGAGGTTTCTCAACATAATCGTAAGCACCCAATTTTATAGCTTTTACAGCATCTTCAATAGACGCATAACCTGTCATAATTATTATAAGAGTATTACTGTCAATTTCTTTGAGGCTTTTCAGAACATCAAGCCCATTTATATCAGGAAGGTTTATATCAAGTAGAACAAGATCAAATTTGGTTTCGAGAAATTTGTCAATAGCCTCATTTCCGCTACTTGAAGTTTCTATAAAGTAACTATCCTCTTTAAATATCCTCTTTAAGGTTATCCTTATTAACTCTTCATCATCTACGATCAATATCTTTTTCAATTGTTAACCTTTCTGATAATAAATTAGGGTAAATCTTAAATTTAAGAGAGTTTTATACCAAAGAGAAAAATATTTTATCAATTATCAAGAAGCCACTGCTGGTAATATTGTGCAATTAGAGGGTCTTTATCTCTATATTTTTCATGTAATCTCAACATCTCACCCTTTAAACTTAATCTGTCAAGATTAAGAGTGTTGATCTCCTGATTTAATATTTTAACACTATTATCATCACCTTTATAAGCAAAGATATCCCTAAGCAATTCAAAATTCTTTATAGTAGGCTCAAAAATAAGAAGTTTTTTTGATATATTAAGAGCATCATCAACTTTATTTTCTAAAAGATAATCATTTATCAACCTTTTATACCCGTAAAAGAAAAGAGGCTCTCTTGAAATTGTAGCAATAATATCATCCATATCAATATTATCAAAAGATTTCCTGACTATATAAAATGTTCCATACTCTGTTATTTTAAAATCAAAACCTTCATCGAGAATAGAGAGCTCTGGTGCAAGGGAGTGTCGCCATTTTGAAGTAATTAATTTGCTGTTGCTGTTCTCCTGTTTATTAAAATTTCTCCTTGTCTTCTCCTCAAAATGATACAAAGATATATCAGAATTAACATAAACACTCATTCCAACTTCTATAGCTTTAAAACAGAGATCAAGGTCTTCAAATCCATTTACAAAATTCTCATCAAACATCCCAAGTTGATAAAATAAATTTCTGGGGATCATCAAACAAGCACCTGTAACCGCTTTTATCCGTCTTAACCCAAGTGCTGCATGGTAATCAGAAGGGAAACCTTTAAAAAGATGTGAAACTTTTAAATCAGGGTATATTAAAACACCTGCATGTTGGATGGTATCATCAGGATAAAGAAGTTTCGCACCAACAATCCCAGCATCATACTTTTGGAAAGTATCTAAAAAACTTGGGATAATACTACTCGTAAGAATAGTATCATTATTTAAAAAAAGGAGATAATCTCCTGAAGAGATATCTGCCCCTCTATTGCATGTAAATGAAAAACCTCTGTTTGTAATATTTCTCTGGTATTTGAAGTCATCAATGGTTGAAAAAAAAGATTGGGTATCATCAGTAGAACAATCATCCGATACTACTATTTCATAATCACCAAAATCATCAGAATATTTCTGTATAGAATTGACACAGTCAAGCGTAAGATTAAAATTGTTATAAACAGGTATAATTATTGATACTTTCTTCACTTTCAGAACTCTGAATATTGAATATATTTATTATTGAAAAAAGATTTAAATTTGGTTATAAAAAGTAAAATAAATATTGGAGGAATCACAATGAAAAAACTTATAACCTTTATTTTATCCTCTTTGATTATCTACTCCCATTACCTCTACGCTGAATCTAATGAAGATAGAGTCATACAAATTGGTGAAAAATACAGTAAAGAGCTGGTTCAATCACTCTCAAAGGAGCTTCAGAGTGCAATCAAAGATGGCGGCATTACAAGTGCATTATCTGTCTGCTCTAAAAAAGCAATTTTAATAACATCAAATATTACAAAAGAGAATCCTGATATCACAATAAAGAGGACAACTTTCAAATATAGAAATCCACTTAATGCACCTGACAATAACGATAGTGAAGCTCTTAATTTTTTACAAAAAAGTAACTCAACAAATTTTTACATAAAAAAAGTAACCGAGAATAATCAAATATATTATCTATACTACAAAAAGCTACATACTAAAGGTTTGTGTCTAAAATGTCATGGGACAGAAAGTGAAATAACTAATGAAACTTCATTAGCTATCAAGAAACTTTATCCCAATGACAAAGCCGTAGGTTACAAAAGTGGAGAGTTAAGAGGGAGCATCAAGGTATCAATCCCCCTGAAATATATTGAGTAAAATATTTTAAATATTTAGGTTGTCCTTTACACACTTTATTATACCATCTGCATCTATGCCATTTATAGAGTAGAGAGCCGATGTTTTGCCAGAAGTAGTATAACCTCTAACGCCCAACTTTACAAATCTGCATCTTATATCATTATCTATCATAGCATTGGCAACTCTTGATCCAAGCCCTGTATTTACATTGTGATCCTCAGCTGTTATTATCAACTTACACTTTGCAGATTCTTTTAGCATCTGAATATCGATATCAAGGGGTGAAGAGATATTAATGACAGCAACCTCAATACCCTCTTTTTTAAGTAGCTCTGAAGCTTTGATCGCTTCTTCAACAATAGGACCCATGGTTATGATAGCAACATCTCTACCATCTCTTATCTTATCAGCTTTACCATAAATAAATTTATAATTTTCATTATAATACTCTTTACCTTCTGAATCTAACACAATAGGAGCTTTTGACCTACCCATACCAACAAAAAAATTACCACTTGTGGACAAGATATACTTTACAGCTTTGTCTGTTTGGTTGGGGTCAGAGGGGATAATAACTTTAAAATTGAAAAGATTACCAATTAACCCAATATAGTCTATACAGTGGTGTGTTTTGCCATCTTCACCAACATTCAACCCTATATGTGTGCATATAAGTTTGAGATTAGACATATTTATATCATTAAGTCTCATCTGGTTGTAAACTTCATCAACTCCAAACATTCCAAAATCTGAAAAAACAGAAATTATAGGTAATGTTGAGATAGCACCTGCTACAACAGCAGTATTATGCTCTTGTATCCCACTCTGAAAGAACTGATCCCCTCTAATCTTTGCAAAAGCGTCAGTTTTAACAGAACCTGAAAGATCACAGTCAAACACAGCAAAAGTAACATTGCTGTTTGACTCAGCAATATCTTTGAGTGCATTCCCATAAGCACTCCTATTGTCAAGAGATTTATCTTTGGAGTAAAATCTATTGTTTAATTTTAAAGTAAATTTGGGAGTTACTATCTCTCTATACTTTTTCAAGTGGGGTTGTGAACGCATTATTTTGTATCTATTAATATCATTTTTGATTCCAAGCTCCTCTAAAGCTTTTGAAAGCTCATCTTCACTTATGGCTTGACCGTGATACTTTTCTCGGTTTTCCATAAAAGAAACCCCCTTGCCCATTACTGTATTTGCAATTATTGCAACAGGCTTTGGGGTGGTTACAGCATATTTGAGTGCATCAAATATCTCTTTAAAATCGTGTCCATTTATATCAATCACATCCCAACCATCAGAGGTGTAATTACCTTTTATATCTTGGGGCATAACATCCTTTATACACCCACTTATCTGCAACTTGTTGTAGTCTATCAAGGCAGTAAGGTTAGAAAGAGCAAATTTGTTAGCAAATCTCCTCGCCTCAGATATCTGACCCTTCTGCTGCTCCCCATCACCCATTAAAACAAAAACATTGCTATTTATATTTAATAGCTTTGAACCGAGTGCAAAACCACAACCTGCGGATAAACCTTGCCCAAGATTGCCGGTTGTCCATTCAACACCGGGAACATCTCTCTCAACATGACCCTCAAAAATAGAGCCTTTTAGTCTGAAATATGCAATTGACTCATCTACATCAAAAAACTTAAATCGTCCAAGTCCAGCATACACAGCAGGTGATATATGCCCATTGCTAACAACAACTCTATCTCTACCTATATCGTCAAAATTATCTTTTGATAAATTAGCAAATTTATAAAGAGTAAGGAGAATATCTATGGCTGACATAGACCCTCCAGGATGACCGCATCCAGCAAGTGTAGTCATTTTGAGGATATCACCACGGCACAACCTACTCATTTCAGTCAATTCATTAAAATCTTGCTCTGTAAACTCAGTAAATAAAGGTGACTTCATAAATTATAATTTCCTTTCAAGACAAGTATTTTCTGATATACATTTCTTAACCACATCAAGAACATCGTAAGGATCGTCTATTATTTTAAATATATCAAGATCATCCTTCTTTATATAACCATTATAGACAAGAGAATCTTCAAACCATTTTAACAAACCCTCCCAATATTCACTACCTATCAGTATAACAGGAAAAGGTCTGATTTTGTTGGTCTGAATAAGGGTAAGTGCTTCTGCAAGCTCATCTAATGTCCCAAAACCTCCTGGGAAAATTATGAATGACCACGAATATTTGATTAACATAAGTTTCCTGACAAAGAAATATCTAAAATTCATTTTGAGATTAGTATATGGATTGTGGACCTGCTCCATTGGTAACTCTATATTCAAACCAACAGAGATACCATTATTTTCGAAAGAGCCTCTATTGGCTGCTTCCATTATACCTGGTCCACCACCTGTCAAAACAGGAATATTGTTTTCAGCAAATAATTTACCAAGAAATCTTGCTTTGTGATAGTATACATCATCCTCTTTCACCCTTGCTGAACCAAAAACAGTAACAGCTTTATCAAGTTTTGAAAGATCATCAAAACCCTCAACAAGCTCCGATATTATTCTGAATATACGCCAAGTATCATTAATTTTGATGTTGTCTATAAGATACTGCTCTTCATTTGAAAAAGTAATCTTCTTATCCATCATAACAAAAATCCTTTCAAGATATCTCCATCAATCTCAATAAATTAAGTAGTTACAAGAACTATTTTAATCAAGAGTCTTATCATCTATGTAACCTTTTTTGATACAATCCAATATTTCGTTCTCTGTGAGATGCGCCTCCAAAATATCTTGAGATATAAATAATTTGTTCTGACTCATCCCATCGAGCTTTTTTTTAAGATCATCCTCAATGTTGTCAATATTGATAATTTTATAATTCTTTTCAGACATATATCACCCATTCTGTAAATATTTTTTATGGTAGCGAATAGTAACATCTCTTGGGAACTATAATCTTACCTTCATCTTTTAATTTTTTGAGTAACTTGCTGATATCAGATTTATCAAGAGAAGTCTCCTTTTCGATATCACCCGGTTTTATAGGTTTGGCAAGTTTTTTGAAGACTTCCAATATTATTTGTTCTTTATCTTCCATCACTCCCCCTTTTTTAAAAAAGATATATCAGATAATTTTACAAAAATTTTTTTAACTTCTCCCGATTTACCACTAAATTGATACTCTTTATTATCTAAAAAAATTTTAATACCACCTGCATTACCCATATGGATAAAAAAATATTTATCTACATAGTTGTCAAATCTATCTCCAGCAGATAGAGTGAGAGACCTTGTAGTTCTATTGTCTATATTGACTCTAATCCATGATTTATCAGTGCAAACAATAGTGAAGGAGTGTCTTTTGGGAGCAGGTGGAGAGTTGTCAGCTAATAAATCTTTGGATGTAATATTGTCTGATACGTTGTTAAAAGTAATTTTTTCAATGGCACTCTCACTTTTATTGTCTGTATTGGGTGGAGATGAAGTATTATTTAGAGTTTTATCTCTGCTATCATGGGAGAGCTTGGAAAGTGGTGTCCCAGCAGCATTACTCTCTGATCCTCTATTGGTAATCTCTTGGTTGGGGATATTAATCTTTTTTTGCTCTTTATTAGATGTATTGTCAGGAGATTTATTAGATGTAGCATCAGGTTGGACTACTACTGTATCTTTATGTTCAACAGAGGAATTTTGTTTAATATTGTGAGAGTCATTATCCAAGAGTGCAGTATGAGGTTTGAAAATATTAGATAAATTACTATTTAAAAAAAAAGATATATCAGCATAGTAACCATTTTTCATTAGGAGAAAAAATCCGACCAAGCATATTATAAAAACTGAACCTATAAGAAATAAAATTAGATGTTTGCTTTTACTTTTATCAAGATTCAATATAGGCTCATACTTAAACTCAGTATTATTTGCTTCTGTATCACCAAGTTCATCATACAAAGCAACAAGGTTGCCATCTTGAAGATTGAAGAAAACATTAAGGGATTTTAGATAGCCACGGACATATACTTTGGAAGGGAATTGGTCAAAATTACCATTTTTCAGATTGTAAAGGAAACTTTTAGGCACTCTGGAAGTTGCCGATATAACTTCTATCGATACCCCTCTTTCTACTAAAAGATTATTAAAATATTCTGATAAATTCATTTAATTTCCAAGCCTATTCTGTTTCATAAATAACTTTGCTTTTTCTCCCCAGACATTTCCAGAAAAGTTTCTAATGATATCTCTAAAATATAACTTTGAGGTGTCAATTTGACCTTTTTTGAAATAATTAACCCCCAAAAGATAGAAAACAGCAGGTGATTTAGGAACATAATATAGACATTTGTTACAGTATTCTATTGATTTGTCATAATCATTCATAGAGTTGTATGTCATAGCAATGTTATACAAAGCATCTTCAACAAAGATATAAGATGAGTCTTTAAGGATAAATTCAAACTCCTTTATCGCCTCATTGTATCTTTTCTGCTCTGAATATATTACTCCAAGAGTATTATGGGCATCAAATATTTTGTTATCAAGCTCAAGCGATTTTTTAAGATAATTTTCCGCATCAGATAAATTTCGCTGGCTATAGCTTATAATTCCAAGGAAGTAGTAGCAATTTACCTCATTGTATTTGGAGTTTAAAGATTTAAGAAAAGATCTTTTTGCTAATTCATAATTAGCCGTTTCGTAGTAGGCTACTGCTTCAGCATAGTATTGCTCACCAAAATTGGTAGATTTGTCAGGCTTTTCAGAAGATTTTTGAGGCTCTGTAGTAGCACAAGAAACAGTAAAAATCAGAAAAATAAGAAATATTAATTTTCTCATAAAACTCACTTAAAAATCGTTAAATTTTTTTTGTAAGGGAAAATTGCTATGTTCGCTATATTATTATTCTCAAAAAAAGTAAATAGTTTATTTAAAGATTTCTCTTCAAGTGGTTTGTTGCTCCCCCAATCAAAAACCTGTATTTTAAAAACAACTTTATCTTTATCTATCATTTTATAAGAATCAAGTATCAACTGCTCAACTAAGATGTTAGCCTGACTATCAACTAATCTTAACTCTTTAGATATCTGCTTTTGGTAAAGCATTACCATAAAATAATCTACTCCTGTATCTTTGATTGTTTGAAGATTGTAAGAAAACCAGCGGGTTGATAGCTGAGGTTTGTAAAGTGATTCATAATTGATATTCATAAATATCTTTCTGTCGCTTTTAACCATTTTTAAAAGAGACTTTAAGAATTTATTTAGCTGTGAAGCTTTAAAATCTGTCCACTGTCTCAACATAAAACTATCTTTTACACTTTTTTTATCTGCTGCATCATTGTAAAGCAATTTTTTTACATTTGCTTCTGTAATAGATATCCCAGTTTGTGCATAAAAACGCTTAATTGCACTTTTATTAAAATCTTCCTCAATAAATATTTTAAGGTCATCTTGAAGTAGGACACCATCTATTCTGTTTTTGAGAAGGTCTTTTAAAATTTTACTCAAAAATATACAGTTCTGATAGCTGAAAAGGGTCAAACCATCAGTTGTTTTAAATTTGTTTGAGGTGAAATCGTATTTTACAATCTTTTTATCTTCACTTACTCCATAATCAAGGTTTCTTGTTGTAATCCAAGCAATAATTTTAAGATTGTTTTTATGAGATAAATTTACAATTTGAGGCAAGATATTGTTAACAACAGGGTAATATTCTGTTTTAAAATAGACTCCAACCCTGTTTTTGATATCTTTATCTTTAATAAATGGATAGATTCTATCATTTTTATTGTTAAACACTCTAAAGATAACGGTATCATAACCTCTAACCTTGATTCTCTTTAACTCTCGTTCAAAATCGTTAAGATTGTTAGAATCAAGATACGATATCTGAACAGCCTTGATAGAGTTGGGTGAGGAGCAAAATAAACTAACTGAAAAAAGATGTAATATCAGAGATATTTTTAAGAGGGATAACATCAATTTTGTCAAATATATCACCTTTATCAAAAGAATCTGGTGCAATTAACTTTTTAAACCCCATCCTTTCACTCTCTTTAACCCTCGATTTAGCAAATGATGACCTTCTAATTTCACCGTTTAACCCCACCTCTCCAAAACAAACCATTGAAGAGTCTAATTTTTTATTTAGAAATGAGGAAACTATCGACATTATTATAGGGAGATCTATACCGGGATCATCAACTTTTATCCCACCAGGGATATTGATAAAGATATCATTAGAAAAAAGATTCATCCCGATGATCTTCTCAATCACAGTGATAAGAAGATTTATCCTATTGATATCAACACCTTGGGCATTTCTCCTCGGCATAGAGAATGTTGAATTTGAAACAAGTGCTTGAACCTCTACCATAAAGACTCTGCTACCTTCTACCATAGGGAAAGTTACACTCCCTGGGGAATCTGAGAATCTGTTTTGAAGAAAGATATCTGAAGGGTCATTTATCTCCTTTAACCCATCCAAACGCATCTCAAATATAGCAATCTCATTGACACTCCCGAATCTATTCTTTAAAACCCTTACTATTCTATACATTGTCCTATTTTCAGACTCAAAATATAGCACTGTATCAACCATATGCTCCAACACTTTGGGCCCTGCAATCGCACCATCTTTTGTAATATGCCCTACAAGAAAGAGAGAGACTTGATTTGACTTTGCATACTCTATAAGCATTGAAGCACACTCTCGTATCTGTGATATACTCCCAGGAATCGAACCAACAGTATCTGAATAAACAGTCTGTATTGAATCAACTACAATGAAACGTGGAGACAATCTTCTGATCTCTGATAGTGCAGAATTAATATTACTCTCTGAGAGTATCAAAAAATTTTTATTTTTTATATTTAGCCTGTCACTCCTTATCTTGACCTGAGAAGGAGATTCTTCAGCAGTAAGGTAGAGCCCTTTGTTTAAATCAGAAGCCAGATTATCTAAAATTTGGGTAAGTATGGTAGATTTCCCTATACCTGGGCTTCCACCAATAAGGATAACCTGACCCTCAACAATCCCTCCACCAAGAGCTCTATCAAGCTCTATCAGTTTTGTAGATACCCTTGATATAGATTCATTTCTGATCTCTGTAATAGGGATAGGGGGGGCAGAACGGGATAAAGAAACTTTCTTCCCCTTGAGACTCTCCTTTTCCTCTACAAAAGAGTTCCAATTGCTACATTCGGGACATTTTCCGAGCCATTTTTTAGATACAAATCCACAAACCTGACACTGATAAACCATACTCTCTTCTTCTGTTAAATTTTATAGCAAATTAAAAAATATTTCAATTTCTCTAACTTTTACCTGAACTGCTATTATCAGGAAATTTTGAGCTGTTATCATTAGTTATGTTATCATTAGTGATGTTATCATTGGAGGAACTATTTTGGTTAGGTGAAGATATATTATCTTTTAGAGTTTCAAGATAGTAATACCTTTTTCCCCTATTGAATTCAAAATTAAGATTTTTGGTAATAATATAAACCTTGCCATCATCAAGCCGAACATAACATCCATTTCCATCAGGAGTGGGCTTACCCACCCATATATTGAAATTATTTGTATCAAAGGTAAGGGTAATCTTGAGTGCTACTCCCTCAGCAAGGTTAAAATTATCATAATCTTTCTGATTTTCAGAGATTATATTATTAAAATCAAGCTCTTTTATATAATTGAAGATATACTCTATCTTATGTTTATTGCATATCTCTCGCCCTATTCTCCATTGATTATCGCTCTCTTTTTTAATTACAAAATCTTTTATCCCTACTGAATTAAGACTCTCAAAAGTAAAATCTTTAAATTTATAATTGTGGACATTTTCAGGTTTGTTAAATAATTTTGATAAAATAAACAGAAAGAGAAATAAAATTAACAATACTGAAAATATAATACTCCTTTTAGACATCTGTTCCAACCCTCCTAATTTTCTAAATATTTAAAAGTTTCCAAGCTATACCTTCCAACAATCCTGAATCAATAACTGTAATATCTTGACAACCAAAGTGTTCAAGACTCTTTTTAACAATTAAAAGACCCGGAATAATAACATCCTCTCTCCCCTTCTCAATATGAAATATCTCCCGCCTACCACTATTTGTCAGAGCTTTCATCTTTTCCAAAAGCTCTTCAACAAAAAATAATGGAACAGAATGGTTATTTACAATCTCTGGAAGATACTCCCTAAGCCCAAGATGTATTGCAGCAAGTGTAGTTATGGTGCCTGCTGTCCCAACAAATTTGAGGTTGTCAATCTCTGAAAGAGTATATTTTGAGAATAGATCATTCACTTTTGCAATATTTACTCCTATCTCCTTTTCAAGAGCATTAATATTGAAAACCGAAGGGGGATCGCTATTTATAAATTTTTCATAGAGAAATACAACCCCAAATTTTAGACTAATAGAGGATTGAATAACTCTATCCTTTACAAAGGTAAACTCATTACTCCCACCACCAATATCGAGGAGTATAAAATTTTTTATACTTTTATCAAGAATACCTAATACTCCGTAAAATGTAAGCTCAGCCTCTTCTTTTCCTTCAATTATATCAATTTGGAGACCACTCTCTTTATATACTCTCGATATAAAATCTTCTCCATTTTTAGCTTCTCTGACCACACTTGTTGCAACACCTCTAAATTTATCAACATCATACTTTTTAATTACTTGGCTATAATCTTTCAAAACATCAATGACCCTTTTCTGTGCAGTTTCAGTAAGATAATTATCAAAACCTTCACCCAATCTTGTAACAACCCTCCTCTTATCAACAACCTGAAAATTTTCTGAATTTACAATAGCAAGTCTTGTTGTATTAGTGCCGATATCTATAGTCGCTACTTTCATTGCTCCCCTTTCTGATATTCGCAATTTCAAGCTCTTTGTAGAGCATTAATCCCTCATTAGGTTTAATTATCTTTACCCTACTTTTTTTACAAAATAATTTCAAAGCTTCAACACTCTCTTTATGGGGATGACCTATGGCTATCGCATAACCCTTTTTCAGAGCAATCTGTTCAGCTTTTTTTAAATTATCAAGAATGTAACTTACACTCTGCTCATTATCAATAAACACATCCCTTACACCAGTAAGGTAATTATGGTCAACCGATACTTTTGCAGCAACACTTTTATTAGAGGTTCTACTGTCAATAAAAAATATCCTCTTTTTATCAAGATTTCTGAAAAAGAGATTCATCCTCTTGATATCTGAGGTAAGTTTGGATCCTTCATGATTATTGATTCCTTGATAAAAAGGGATTGCATCAAGAGCATCCCTCAATATTCTGATAAAATCATCCTCACTGTCAAAAGTAGTCAGATAAAAAGAGTAATCTCTACCCTGTTTTACCATAGGTTCCATAGGGATATGAAGCATAAGCGAGAGATTATGCTCTTTAGCGTATTGAGATATCTCAACTGAATCTTTTAGATGAGGTATAACAGACAGAGTGATACTCTTATCAATCTTCCATATCTCCAAAGCTTTATCAAAGCTGTTACCAATATCATCAATTATAATACTCATTGCAGCTTTAGGTTTTAAATAAACTCTCTTATCAATTAGAGAGAGGTTGTCATAAGTCAAAATTTCTTTTTGAAGAGAAAGGTTATCACTCTTGGTAATATTGTCATACACCTTAACATGAGATTTACTATCCCTCAAAATTGATATATCTGTTTGATTATCAATAAGATGAGAGCTTTGATCTTCTGGAACCCTATAAATTATAAGTATAATGTTTATAACAGCAATAAGTATAAGTGATAAAGCAAAAATATAGTGGCTGTTCTTTGAAAATACTCTGTTACTCTCTTTCTGATCAATCATTGATATTGTCTACTAACTCTCCCCTAATTATCTAATACAATTTGAAAGTTCAAAATTTAAATTATAACAATACACTATACTCTTGCCATCTCGACAAATATAGTGAAAAAACTAAAATAACAGAGTGAAGGTCAAACGAGATATAAAAAATAGTTGTTATTCAAATTATCCATTCACAATTAACTGTTATCATGTATTGCTGTTGAGTTTAAAAACAATTCAACATCCATCATTTTTCTAAATAACCTCAGGTGTCTTCGCTCTATACTCCTTGAAACTTTGAAGATTGAAATTGTGTAAGTTTTTAACTTTAACACTTAAGATAAAAAATATCAAGTATCTATAGATTATGAAAAACTACAATGAGATGGGGTGAGAAAAGATGGGTGCAATTAAATATAGGAGAGTTAGGTGTTGCCAAATTCTGCTCCAAACATCTCCACAAATGAGTGGCAATTAAAAATAAAGTAGAGTTAAGTTTACTCTAATATTTTTAAAATATTCTGCTCAAACTCCTTTTCAGAGAAATCTTTAACCTTACTCTGAAACTCCTTGTAAGAAAAAATTAATCTTTTCGCATAATCAGTGAGTAGCGATCCCCCATGTTCTGATCCGCCACGGCTTTTTTGGAGAAGTTTATGACCAGTGTTCTCCTCAACTATCTTTAATATTTTGTGAGCTTTGCTGTAAGACATATTTAGATTTTTAGAAGCCTGCTTTATAGAACCGGTTCTCTCAATCTCTTCAAGTATCCACACAATCCCAATACCAAAAAAGCCTCTCTTACTCGCATCACATATGCTTAATTTTACTCTTACATTAAATTTGGAGGGCATAATTATATCCTTTTTGATAATTGAGCTATTTTGAAGAAGTTATACAAATAAAACATTAAAATTTCAAGCAATAATTGAGAAGTGTTAAAGTCCCAATATCTGTTATTTCGAACCTGACTTGTCTTGAGTGATAATAAGCATAGGCAGGCGACAAGATTATTAATGTTGAATTGAGAATT
>DYJV01000085.1 GCA_020722945.1 Candidatus Methylomirabilis sp.
CGAGCAATATAGAGATTAATATAAATATCCATCCTGCTTTTGTAATATCGATAACACGATTTTTTGAAATAATTTCTCTTTTTAGAGAGGAATTTTGATTTGACATAGATTGTAGTTGGTATAGCATATAAAAACTACAACCTATTCCAGATTACAAATGAAGATAGGTTGTAGTTTTATGAATAATGATTTATTTTGCCAATAAACTTAAAAAATATCCACCTGCAATGGCTGAACCTATAACTCCAGCAACATTTGGTCCCATTGCGTGCATTAATAAGAAATTTTGTTTGTTCTCCTTTTGTCCCATATGTTGAACAATTCTTGCAGACATTGGAACTGCTGATACTCCTGCTGCTCCAATCATTGGGTTTATAGGATTCTTGGATATCTTTGAATAAATTTTACCCATAATAACTCCACCAGCTGTGCTGATTGCAAAAGCAACAAGACCGAGGAATAGAACAAGTAAAGTCTTTGTTTGAACCACTGCCTCTGCGGGCATAGATGCACCAATACCAAGCATAAGAAGGATAGTTACGATATTCATAAGTGAATTTTGAGAAGTTTCAGTCAATCTTGGAACGACGCCAGATTCTCTAAATAAATTGCCAACCATAAGAAGCCCGACAAGTGGTGCAGATTTTGGCATAATGAGTAGGACTATTATCATTGTTATTATAGGAAAAAGTATCCTTTCGGTTTTTGAAACTGGTCTGAGCATAGGTTTCATGTATATTTTTCTCTCTGCTTCAGTAGTGAGGAGTTTGATGATAGGTGGTTGAATTATTGCAACCATTGCCATATATGAATATGCCGCTGTTGCAGTGAGACCCATTATATGTGGAGCAAGTATCCCTGTCGTATAAAGTGTGGTAGGTCCGTCCGCTCCACCAATAATGCCGATTGAGCAAGCTTCTGGAATTGAAAATCCTAAAAGAACTGCTCCCAACATAGCAACATAAATTCCTAATTGTGCAGCACCTCCAAGAATAAAGGATCTTGGATTTGCTATCAGAGGAGAAAAATCCATCATTGCACCAATGCAAAAGAATATAAATTGAGGAAGAATAGTCCACTGGTATAATCCGTATTTTAATATTATCCCAAGAAATCCAGCCTGACCTGGACCTAATTCTGGTGAAGGTGGTGTAAGTAATCCTGTTAGTGGGAGATTTGCAAGTAGCATTCCACAGCCAATTGGTAAGAGTTCATAAGGTTCCCACTTTTTCCAAACCCCCAAATAGATAAAAATTAAGCCTATAATTATCATAATAATGTGAGGAAGATCTAATTCTGAAAAACCAGTTTGTAAACCTATCATTTCCCCGCCTCCTGTTTATTTTTACTCCCTATTTTTTGTATTATTTTACCTATCCACTCCATAATAAATGCAAGTAAAACCATAATAATCATTACCAGACTTATGCCTATTCCAAAAATCTTTAGAGCTTCGTTTATGTTGTTATTCATCCTGTCCCCTCCATAAATTTATTTAAAACAATGAAAACAAGATATTTGTAAATTATAGAGCAAATTTATATTGACTTTTTTTGTATGCAAAGTTTTAGAAATTAAATGAAAATAGTATTAATTATAGAAATTCAAAATTAAATATTTATATCCAAAAGTAAGAAGCAACCTAAATAAAATAGGGTAGCAACTATTATTTAAAATTTAGAAATTGTATTTGTATATACATATATACAAAATTTGTCCATTATAACAAAAGCGCCACATTGCATTTGACTACAATGTGGCACTTGAGTATTGACTTTATAAAATAGTATTATTTACTTACTTGTTAACAGGAATAGGGACAGAAGTAGACTTCTCACTCTTTTGAGAAGGTTTTATGCTATCTACAACTGATTTTTTGTTTACAGAAGAAGTATAAGACATCAGTATTGATAAGAGTAAAAATAATCCTGCTAAAACTGAAGTTACTTTAATTAAGAAACCACTACTACCTTGGCTGCCAAAAACTGAATCACTTGTCCCACTGCTACCAAATGCAGAACCGAGATCCATCCCAGAACTTGATTGTAATAGTATTACTACAATAAGGATAAGGCATATTATTAAATGTACTACCAACAATGCTCCCATTAACTAAACTCCTTGTCAAAATTTATTATTTGTATAAATTCGGTAAAATCTAAAGATGCACCACCAACTAATACGCCATTGACATTGTCAATAGACATAATCTCTTTAATATTAGAAGATTTTACACTTCCCCCATATAACAAAGGGATATTATTTGCAATATTTTTTTGTAAATAATTTGTTAACCAATTGTGGACATCGCTTATCTGGTTAATTGAAGCGGTTTTCCCAGTTCCTATTGCCCAGACAGGCTCATAAGCTATTATTAGTAAATTTGTATTTAAACTCTTTTTTAGAGATGAGGAAAGCTGTCTCTCTAATACATGGAAAGTTTGACCATTCTCCCTTTCGGATAAAGTCTCTCCAATACAGAAAATTGTAATAATATTGTTATTAAGTAAAGCTGATACTTTTTCGGATATTAATTGATCTGATTCGTTAAAAATATATCTTCTTTCGGAGTGTCCAATAATTACAAAGTCAACTCCAATATCTGAAAGCATCTCAAAAGATATCTCCCCTGTGAATGCTCCTTTATGTTCGTAAAAGCAGTTTTGTGCACCAATTTTGCAATTTATTTTATATTTTTCTATTTCCCTCTTTATATATTCGATATAAAGAGATGGTGGTGCTATTAATATTTCTCTGTTTTGGTAATTTATACTACTTTTTTTAAGATTGAACTCCTTAAAAAAGATATCAATATCTTTTTTAAGATTATTCATTTTCCAGTTCCCAGCAATTATATTTTTCATATTAGCCTCGTTGATGGAAAGTCTTTATAAATAGAAAATTTCAATTAAGTTGAAAATTTATCTCAATAAATTAAGAAATTATTTTCTCAAGATAATTTAAAATTTACTATTTTCTAATGCAACAACAGCAGGGAGTTCTTTCCCTTCAAGAAGATGTAAAAAAGCACCTCCACCTGTTGATATATAAGACATTCTATCTACCTCCCCAGCTTTATGAACAGCAACATCTGTATCGCCACCACCTATTATTGTGAGAGCGTAAGTATTTGCAACACTATGGACAAGCGACATTGTGCCTCTTGCAAATATCTCCATTTCAAATACTCCCATAGGTCCGTTCCAAACAATTGTTTTTGCATCTCGTATAACTTCAGAAAATAGGGTAGTTGTTGCAGGTCCGATATCAAGACCCATAAATTCATCTGGTATCTCTTTTATCGGGACAACCTTTACATCTGCATTTACATTTATCTCTTTTGCAACAACGCAATCAACAGGTAGATAAAGCTTTACATTTTTATCCTTTGCTTTTTTTATAATATCTATTGCTTTTCCTATAAGATCTAATTCACATAGTGATTTCCCAACAGAGATACCCAAAGCCTTTATGAATGTGAAAGCCATTCCACCACCTATTATTATTTTGTCAACTCTATCTACAAGATTTTCAAGTGCTCCAAGTTTGTCAGAAACTTTTGCCCCGCCTACAATAGCTACAAGTGGTCTGAGAGGATTTTGTAATGCACGGTTAAAATAGGTAATTTCATCTTTCATTAGAAATCCACCTACACTGATAGGCATAACCTCTGTAATAGCAACATTGGCAGCATGACTCCTATGTGCATTCCCAAATGCATCATCTAAATATATATCCCCTAATTTTGAGAGTTCTTTTGCAAATTCGATGTCATTTTTACTCTCACCTGGATGAAATCTTAAATTTTCAAGAAATATTATACTTTCATCAGGTGCATTATCAATTGCTTCCTTTACTTTGTCACCGATACAATCATCAATAAAAATAACATCTTTTTTTATAAGTCTTTCGAGTCTTTTGGCAACTATCTCCATACTAAATTCAGGCAATCTTTTACCTTTTGGCCTTCCTCTATGGCTTAGAATAACAACTTTTGCTTTTTCATCAAGGAGATAGTTGATTGTGGGAAGAGCACGCCTAATACGAACATCGTCAGTAATATTTCCATGTTCATCAGTAGGGACATTAAAATCAAATCTACATAGAACTCTTTTACCTTTTAAATTTTTTAGAGAGTCTATAAATTTTATCATAGCATACTCCTCTTATTTAATTAAATTAAAGAAGTTTCCCTATATATTTTGTAAGGTCAACTAATCGGCAAGCATATCCAAATTCATTATCATACCAACCAAAAATCTTAACAAAATTATTGTCAATAACTTCTGTAAGTAGTGAATCAAATATTGTAGAGTGGTTATTACCTATAAAATCAGCTGAAACAAGAGGTTCTTCACAATATTCAATTATCCCTTTAAGGCTTGATTCACTTGCTTTTTTGAATGCTAAATTTATTTCATCTTTTGTAACATTTTTTTCTGTTTCTATGGCTAAATCAACGATAGAAACATCAGCAACAGGCACTCTAATTGCCAATCCTGTCAATTTTCCAGAAACTTGAGGAATAACAAGTCCAACAGCTTCTGCCGCCCCTGTTGTTGTGGGTATCATAGATAGAGCTGCAGCTCTTGCCCTTCTGAAATCTTTTTTATGCCTGCTATCAAGAAGCATCTGATCTTTTGTGTAGGCGTGGACAGTTGTCATCATGCCTCTTTTTATGCCAAAATTATCAAGCATAACTTTTACCATTGGAGCAAGACAATTTGTTGTGCATGAGGCATTTGAAATAACATGATCTTTGTTATTGGAGTAAGTTGTTTCATTTATTCCCATTACGATAGTAGCATCTGCTTTTTTGCATGGAGCTGAAACTACCACTTTTTTTGCACCAGCTTCAAGAAAAACCGAAACTTCATCTCTATTTTTGTATTTACCAGAACATTCAATTACTATATCTACTCCAAGTGATTTCCAATCAACATCTTTTGGGTTTGTAGCTTTTATAAGTTTTACCTCTTTATTGTTTATTATGATAGCCTTATCTTTGGCAATAATATCACCATTTTTGTATCCACCAGATATTGAATCATATTTTGTAAGGTGTCTTATTGTTTTGGAATCATCAGTTGTGCTGACAATTGCTTTACAATTAAACTCATTATTATCAATCAGGATTCTTAATGCATCTCTCCCGATTCTTCCAAAACCATTAATTGCAACATTAATAGACATTTTTCCCTCCTTTATAATTTTTAGAGATTTCCATAGCTGTGTAAACCTGATAAAAGAATATTAACACCTAAATATGTGAAAATTACAGAACCAAAACCTATTATTGATAAAAAAGCAGCCTTTTCGCCTCTCCAACCTTTTGTGTATCTTGCATGTAAGAAAGCAGCATAGACAAACCATGTAATAAGTGACCATGTCTCTTTTGGATCCCAACTCCAATAAGTCCCCCAAGCATAATTAGCCCATGCGGCACCTGTAATAATACCAAGCGTCAACATAGGGAAACCTATAGCGATGCTTTTATATATAAGATCATCAAGAATATTATGATTTGGAAGAAATTTGAATTTGTCTGATGTTTTTATTTTTATGAAATATAAGATGCTAATTCCGCACGATACAGCAAATGCAGCATAAGATAAAAAACAAGTTATAACATGGGAGGTAAGCCAATTACTTTGAAGTGCAGGTATAAGTGGCTCTATTCTTGTAGATATATAAAGAGAGCAGAAAGCAAGAGTAAGAACAGGAAATATCATTACAAAAACACCAAGTATTTTGATTTTGTAATAGAATTCTAATATCAGATATATCAAAACAGTCATCATAGAGAAAAAAATTAGTGATTCGTATAGGTTTGCCAATGGAATATGTCCTATCCCAATATCGTATGATTCCTTCCATCTCATAAAAAATGCTATTGTCTGTAGAGATAACCCTAAAATAGCTGTAAATGTAGATAATTTGGAAGTGAAGTTGTCCCTCATAAAAAAATATATAAGATAGAATATAAAACTTCCCAAGTATATAAAAGTTGCTAAACTAAAAAGAGTAGAGCTATTCATTATTGCCTCCAGTAAATTGTAAATCTCTCACTATTAAAATTAAATATTATGTAAAATTATTGAGTTAATTTTTTAAGAAATTTTCTAACTTTGAAAATTTTTCGTCAAACTCTCTTTCAAATGTAAAGCGATTTTTCCTTGTGCTACCTGCAAATAGCAAAGTAGCTTTACCACTATTTTCAGAAATTTTCAGCCAGAATTTTTTGTGGTGAATAAAAAATGATAAATATAGCCCAACCATCATCAAAATACACCCAATCCACACAATATTGTCGCCAGGATCTTTAGTAATCTGGAGTCCAGTATATTGTGTTGATTTTGCATCATTAAAATAGAATATATAGTTCCCCTCTCTATGTTTTTCATCAAAGTTAGGGAAATTTTTAAATATAAGGAAACTATTCCCGGGCACATTGTCAGTAATTAGTCTCAATCTAACAGCAGGACCGAAACCTTGTAAATTACTTGAATAATCTTCTATTACAAAATGTAGATTATCTTCTAACTTAATTGTTTCTCCAATATTTATATAATTTTTGAAAACTTCCTCTTGAGAACTCCTTTTTTTGGCTATGATTGAAATTTTACCCGGTATTGTGCCGTAACTTGACTGGAAAAATTTTATACCTTTATAATTTAGTGGGTGGTTAACTTTAACATTAGTTTTGAAACTTTTCTCTCCATCAGTAATTTCTATCAGGCTATTATACTCTTTTGGTGCACCATTAGGATAGAAATCGATTTTAAAATCGAGACATTTTACATTAAAATCAAGAGTTGCTAATCCACCCTTTTTTAATATAACTGTTTTTTTGGTTTCTCCAACGGTAAGCTGCATAAAACCTTTATATCCGTAAACCCCACCTACAATAGCACCTATCCCTATCACGATTAGACTTAGGTGGACTACATAATAGCCAAGATCGGAAAACCTATTTTTGTTAATGAAGAAGTGGGTCTCGTTTGAAAGCAAACTTTTTTTAAAAACTTTTCCAATGTTACTATTTATAAAACTTTCAATTTTATCAAGATTAAAATCTTTTGACTTAAATGTAATCTCTTTTTTATTGATTATTGATTTCTCAATATTGTGATCAAGTATCACATTGTCTTTAAAAACTCTGTTTATGGTAACTTTATAATGTTTAAGAGAGCAAAATATTAAATTTAAAATTAGTAGTGCAAGTAAAGATAAAAACCACCACGAATAATACATATCAAAAATATTGAAAAATTTTAGAATTTTAAATGTAAAAGGATTAAAATAAGATGTATACTCTTTTTCTGATAACTCTTGTGGAATCAATGTTCCGATTATGGAGGTTGTTGCAATAGAAAAAAGTATAAAAAGTGTAAGTCTCAAAGAAGAGAAAAATTTTACAAATATATTTTGGGACATAAGAGGGAGCCTTCCTAAAGAAATTAATAGAATCAGATAGAGGGGGGATAACCCCCCCTCTATTGTATGTTTAGAGATTATTTTTTGTGACAATCAGCACACTTTGTTGGACCTGTTTTTTCACCTTTTTTACTCATATCGGTGTGGCAACCTTTACAAGTATTGTGGAAAGCAGTTTTAGCATCAAGTTTTTTGCCATCTGCTGCATCTTTGTGACACTCTGTGCATTTTTTGACTGGGCTTTTTTCATCCCATGTATGGTGACATTTTTTGCAACCAAATTTGTCAGCATGAGCTTTGTGAGTAAAGGTTACAGGAGCTTTTGATTTACCTGTTTTGGTGATAGTTACTTTTTCAGGACAGTCTGCACCAATCAAATAGATAGCACCAAAAACAGTTAAAAAAGCAACTGTAAGAATAATAGAAATTAATTTTTTCATTTTCTTTCTCCTTATGGTATTTATTTTTTATTGGTAGTAAACAAAAAACCCGTATTTTATACGGGTTTTTTGTTTATTTATTTTTAGCTGCAGGAGCTTTTTTTGTATTATTATCAGCTGCAGGTGCTGTTGCTTCTTGTTTTATTTGTTCTTTTTTTGCAGGACATTTATATTTTTGTTCATCTGCTTGTAAAGTAAGAGCAAAAACTGTCATGCAAACTACTGTTAAAACTATAGAAACTAATCTTTTTACATTCATATTTCGTAAAGTAAGTTGTTAATTATTTTTTTGGAGCTGGAGCTGCTGTTTTGTT
>DYJV01000086.1:0-1694 GCA_020722945.1 Candidatus Methylomirabilis sp.
GTTATGGATTTAAAAGAGTTGTTTTTAAAAGAGTATAAAGAATTTCATTCTATTAATTCTAATGTAAAAATATTAGTTGAGATAAACAAAAAAATACTTAAAAATAGAGGAATAGATGAAATTTTATTAAAGGAGAGTTTTAAAAAGACACAACGACATTATAATATAGTGAAACATCTTACTGAAGATAAATATATACTTTATCAGAATAAACTATTTGAAATTTTTACTGCTGCTAAAAAGTTAAAGTTTGACGAGATAAAGGAAATATATCGTAATGTAAAAAAATGCAAGGATGAGTTTGATGCTATAGTAGGACTTAAATTTAAGATTAAAAATGGAAGGCTAAGTGATATTAGTTATCTCAGATTATATACAAAGTATCTTGATATAACATTGCCCCATTTAATTAAAATAGAAAAAAATCTTAAAAACATTATTAAATATAGTGAGAAATTTGAAATTATACAGGAGAGTCGATTAGAACCATCATCTAAAAATTATAAGAAAGAAAAAATCTTTAAGGAAGTGTCAGTTGATTATCTTTTAAGAGAAATAAAGTTACAGGAAGAAGTAGTTGGATATTATGATATTGGGATATCAGAGGAAGCAATAAACAAAAAGATTAATCCAATTATTTTAAGTGGCATAGAATCTTCTCTAATTATATTTGTTTTAAGTTTAATTGGTGCAATAATTTTGTCACTTTACCTCATATATCCAATAAATGTATTGGAGAAAGGTGCGAATGAGATTAAGCGAGATTTGAGTTATAAAATAAAATTAAAACGTAAGGATGAATTTGGCAAGTTTGCCGAAACATTTAATGATTTATCGGGACAACTTACAGAAGAACTTAGTAAATATCATAAACTTTATAAAGAAGCAACAGAAGATGGGTTAACAAAACTTATGGTAAGAAGATTCTTTATGGAAATTTTAAAGCAGGAACTTGAAAATGCCAGTAAAGAAGGCAGGACAACTTCGCTGTTAATGACTGATATTGACCATTTTAAAAAGTTTAATGATACTTATGGTCATCAGACTGGCGATATTGTTTTATCAAAGGTAGCGGGAGTATTATTGGAAAATACCAGGAAAAATCGTGTTATAAGCGATGTTGCAGGCCGATATGGTGGAGAAGAATTTACAGTGCTCTTACCAGATACAAATAAAGAAGAAGCCTTGCAGGTTGCAGAGCGTATAAGAAAAGAGGTTGAAGCAATGAGATTCAAATCAACCAAAGGAGAGGTATTGCAGGTAACTATTTCAATAGGAGTTGCAACAAGCAGTGAATCTAATATTGAACCGGAAAAGTTAATTGAAAGAGCTGATAAAGCATTATATAATTCCAAGGAAACAGGGAGGAATAGAGTAAGTTATGGTTAAAAAATTAATTTTAAGTTTATTATTAATTGTAGGATTAAATTCTTATGGATTTTCATATTCTGCCCGTTCTGAAGTACATAAATTTGGTTTTACATCTTTGGGCGATGATATTTCTACTATATCATATAATCCTGCTGGTATTTTTTATTTGCCAAAAACTTATGCTGAATTAGGTGCTACTTCAGATGAAAATTTTAAGTATAATCAACTGGCTGTAGGTTATTATCTTACGCGGTTCCCATTTTTAAGTAGGATTTATTGGACTTCTATGAATCTTGCACTTGGTATGACAAAAATTGATGATA
>DYJV01000086.1:1794-8131 GCA_020722945.1 Candidatus Methylomirabilis sp.
ACAAAAATTGATGATAAGGAAGAGTATTCAATTGGACTTGGGGGAACTCTTATTGATTTTATCAAATATGGTTTTTTGTTAAAGTATGATAAAGTGGAAGATGAAAAATATACTGGTTTTAATACTGGATTAATTATTAATATTGCAAAGTGGTGCAAATTAGGATTTGTTGCAATGAATTTGGAGAATAAGGATAAATCACCATTAAATTTTAATACTGGGATAAATTTTATAATAATTCCTGAACTTAAATTGACATTTGGTTTAAATTTGGATAAAGGATTTAAAGAAATATTGGATTACAGCAGTGCTGTAGATATTAATCTTATTAAAAATTTCTATTTACTTGGAGGGGTACAGAAGAATATTATACCAGTGGGGTTGGGATTTGCTTTTTCGTTGGAGCAGTATAAAAACAGTAAAAAAAGTATGAAAGTAAGGAGTTGTTATAGGGAAAAAATTTTTGTTACTTTTGATTATAATAAGCAGGTGAAGAAGTTTACAAAAATTATAGTGAGTTTCAATTATAGATTTCACAGTTTTATTCATTCGCCGTATATCATTCCTGAGGGTGTGTCATCCAAGGGAAATATTAGAGAAAGTTATATTGATGAAGAAGAGAAAGTTTTGACTGACAAAGATGTACTTAATGAACAGAAAGAGAGGTTGAATAGGGCAGAATCTTATTTTGCGGGGGATAGATGGAAAGATGCTATTTTTGAAATTGAAAAAATATTAGAGTTGGATAGAGATACAGATTATGCCAAGGATGCTTTAAAATTAAAGAGTAAGATTGAAAAACTTGAGAAAAAACTTAGGCGGTTGAAAAAGTAATGGAGGTAAAAATATGGTAGAAATCAAACCTGTTAACATCAATAAGAAAAAAGAGTTGAAGAAATTTATTAAATTCGAATGGGAAGTTTATAAGGGTGATAGGAATTGGGTGCCGCCTTTGATTATAGATATGTTGTCAAAATTTAATCCAAAGAAGAACCCAATTTTTAAACATTCCAGAATCCAGCCTTTTTTAGCATATAAAGATGGTAAAATAGCGGGTCGAGTGGTTGCAACTGTTAATGAAAATTATAACAAATTTCAGAATGAGAAGGTTGTCTGGTTCGGTTTTTTTGAACTTATTAATGATTTTGAAGTTGCAAAAGCGCTTTTGGATACTGTTGCAGAATTTGGGAAAACGCACAATATGAAAAATATGCGGGGTCCTGCTTCGTTCACTTCAAATGATATATGGGGAATGCTTCTTGATAATTTTGATGAACCACCTGTTATAATGATGCCGTATAATAAACCTTATTACAATGATTTGGTTGTTCAGTATGGTATGAAAAAGATTAAGGATTTGTATGCATATAAACTGGAAGTTGCCGGAGTTAGTTTGCCTGAAAGAGTACTTCGTATGGTTGATTATTTAAAACAGCGTTCAAATATTAAGTTCAGAAAATTGAATATTAAAGATTTTAATAATGAGGTTGAACGGCTTAGAATTATTTATAATGATGCCTGGGAGAAAAATTTTGGATTTGTTCCCTGGACCAAAGAAGAATTTTATCATGAGGCTGAAGATTTAAAGCAGATAGTTGTGCCTGAATTAGCTTTAATAGCGGAAGTGAATGGAGAGCCGGCAGGTTTTACACTCACTATTCCGGATGCCAATCAGGCAATACAGAAAATCAATGGTAGATTGCTTCCATTTGGGATTTTTAAACTTTTATACTATTTTAAAAAGATAGACCATGCAAGGCTTTTGACATTAGGGGTTAGAAAGAAATTTCGAAAGCGTGGTATTGAAGCATTATTTTATGCAGAATCGTTAAAAGTAGGACAGAAACTCGGGTACAAATGGGGCGAGCTCTCTTGGCTGTTGGAAGATAATGAACCGATGAAGAATGGAATAGAACTTATGGGTGGAAAAGTTTATAAAAGATATCGTGTATATGATATAGGGTTGAAAGTTTAAGGTTTAGAGTTTAAAGTTGAGGGTTTAGAGAATCTGTATGCTCTGTGTCTTAGAAATAATTATTTAATAACCCAAATAAAAAATTTGACATTTCGTTTGTAAAGTATATATTCTTTTAAAACTTTTGATATTTGTATTTAGATTTGGCGAGGTGGAATATGGTAACAAAGATGACAAAAAGGCCATCAGTGATTGATAAAAAATGGTATCTTATCAATGCGGAGAATGTTGTGCTTGGCAGATTATCTACGAAGATTGCTGAACTACTGCGAGGTAAACATAAACCCGATTTTTCTCCTGATGTTGACTGTGGAGATAATGTAATAGTAATAAATGCGAGTAAAGTAAAATTGACAGGAAATAAAATCACTGATAAGTTGTATAAATGGCACACAGGATACCCTGGTGGAATCAAAGAGAGAAAGGTGGAAGAGATGCTCAAAAGAAAGCCTGAATATATTATTTTTAATGCTGTTAAAGGAATGTTACCGAAGAATAAGTTGAGCGATAAAATTTTGACGCATTTAAAAATTTATGCGGATAAAGAGCATCCACATACCGCACAGAAACCTGAAGAGATATCAATATAGGATAATAAAGGAGGTATAAATTTGGGAGTAAAAGAGTATATTGCTACAGGCAGAAGGAAAGAATCAACAGCCACAGCACATTTGAAAGATGGAGTTGGAAAGATAGTTATAAATGGCAAGCCAATGGAAGAATATTTTGGCAGAAAAGTTTATCACACAGTTGTAAAAACCCCTTTAGTAACTACTTCAACTATCAATAATTATGATATAATGATAGATGCAACGGGAGGTGGAACAACTGGACAGGCTGAAGCTATAAGGCTTGCAATTGCAAGGGCTCTTATATTGGCAAATCCTAAATTCAGGGCTGTATTAAAGAAGGCTGGTCTGCTTACACGAGATGCACGGGCTGTTGAACGTAAAAAATATGGGAGACCAAAAGCCAGAAAGAGATTTCAATTTTCTAAAAGATAATCTGTGGTATATTAAATGCCGCTTATTACGAGTATTGTTCAAAATAAGAAAAACAAAAAATTTTATTCTGTTTTCATTGACGGAAAATTTCGATTTTCCTTATCTGAAAATGACCTCACTTTTCTTGATTTAAAAGAGAACCAGAATATCTCCAAGGATAAACTTAATCAATTTGTAGAAGAATATTCAATTCAAAAAGCGAGAAGATATGCCTACTTATTAGTATCAAAAAAACTTTATTCGAAAAATAAATTTATTGAGAAATTACAGAATAAAAAATTCCCTGAAGAGACTATAAATAAAATAATAGAAGAACTTAAAGAGTATAAGTATATCAATGATAGAGAACTGATATACGAATATGCAAAGAATAAAGTGGAACTTAAGCCAATGGGGAGATATAGACTGCAAAGGGAACTTTTTAATCAGCGTTTTAAAGAGGATGATATTAAAGAGTGTCTTGAGAGAATCTATACAGAGTTTGATGAGGGTGAGTTGGCACAAAAGGCAGTTGCTGCTCGGTTTAAAAAATCTTTGGATAATGTAGATGAGGGGTTATTAAAGAAGATTAACAATTTTTTATTGTCACGAGGATTTAATTATGATATTATAAATGATATTATAAAAAGCATTAGAGAGAATAGGCGAAAGGATGAAGATTGAATCTATAAGAAAATATTACCCATTGTTTATAATTATATCTTTACTGTTTCTCTTCATAAAAACCACAGCACCCGATGTTACAACAGGGGACAGTGGTGAACTTCTTTCATCTGCTTATTATCTTGGGATTGGGCATCCGCCAGGTTATCCTCTTTATTGGCTGCTTGCAAAATTGTTCTATTATCTTTCATTTATTCTGACACCTCTTTTCTGGCTGGCTGGAGTTAAAATTACTGACCAGTTTGCATATCGGGTTAATCTGCTTTCAGGAGTTTTCACTACCATCAGTTCGTTTATGTTCTATTACTTTATTCTTTATCTGTTAAAAAATTTGAATAAAAATAAGAGTGATGATGCAGAAAAAAAAGATTTTTTTTATGAGATTTCATTGATATCTTCACTCACTTTTGGCACAATCAATCTTATATGGTCTCAATCTACAAATACTGAAGTCTATACGTTGAATCTGCTCTTTCTTGTTTTGAATCTTTTCTTAATAACAAAGTTTACATTTTCTAAAAAAATAAAGTATCTTCGACTTTTTTCATTCATATATGGCTTAAATATAGTTGCACATCAGACGTCTAGTATACTTGCACCTATATTTGGGTTATGGATAATTTATATCTATCCTAAAATAATGAAAAAGCCACGAGTGATATTTAGTATGTTCATCTTATTTATACTTGGCTTAACACTCTATTTTTATTTACCGATTCGTTCTGCAGCACATCCGCCTTTAGATTGGGGTAATACATCAAATTTTAAAAATTTTGTAAATCATATTTTAAGACGGCAGTATGGTGAATTGATAAAAAATGTGCCAAAAGATAGTATCCTTCAATCCAAAAGAAGTTTTAAAATGTTTCTTGTTCAAAATTATGAAGTTCTAAAAATTTTATTTAAAAATTTTACATTGATTTTACTTCCGTTACTCCTTGCAGGGATGTTCAGGGTATATAAGAAAAACAGGAAATATTTTTTTTTTATAATAGTTTCGTCAATCTTTTTTATAGAAGTAATGACATATATTACAAATTTTAAGATTGCGAAATTGAGTATATATGTCAATGAGATATTCTATATTCCTGCAATATTATTGTTATATATTTTTATTCCAATTGGAATTGAATATATATTGCATAGAGTATCACCAACTTATATCAGATATTTTTTCGCTGTTCCTATTATTATGGGTATATTGAATTATCATACAAACGATGAGCATAACAATTATATAATAGCAGAATATACTGAAAACATATTAAAGACACTGGATTCAAAAGCCAAAGTTTTTACTATGGGGGATAACACGACATTTCCACTTGCTTACTATCACTATGTAAAACATAAGCGGCCGGATGTTCTTTTTATTGGTGAGTATGGGTTTATATTTCAGGATATGTTTAAATTAGCAAAAGTTGATTATGACATTCCTAACAATATTAAGAAGAAGATAAGGGATAAAATTGAGGAGAAAATAATAGAGAGAGATGATGTCCCAATCTATTATACTTATGATGCTGAAACAAAAGTTCCAGTAGGGAAAAAGATTCAGCCTTATGGCATAATTTATAAATTATCTTCAGTCAGTAACTCTCCTAAAATGGATGAATACCCGTTTTACTCATATAGTTTCGATTCAATGAATGATAAAAAGAATTATCAGGATTTGATGGATAGGGATATGGTTTCAATAGTCTATTATCATTTAGGTGAATATTTTGGAAGTATAGGAGATACAGTATCAGCAAGTAAATATTCATTAAAATCAAAATTTGTGAGTGGAACAGAATATGCGAAAAAGAGAATACATTACAATTTAGCATTGGATTACAAAAAGAGAGGTCAAATTGATAAGGCAGTAAAGGAACTTTTAACAGCGATTGAGATTGATAATAATTATTCTAAAGCCCATTCGCTTTTAGGCAACATCTATAGTGATATGGGGAAACATTTATTGGCAATTTCTGAGTTTAAACAGGCTTTAAAAAATGAAGAGGATAATCCAAAGACATATAACAATATAGGTATTGAATTTTATAAGATTGGCAAAATTGAAGAGGCATTTTCATTTTTTAAAAAAGCAATATCACTTGATAAAAATAATTATGAAGCATACAACAATATAGCAGTTATACTGGAAGAGTTTAAAAAATATAATGAAGCAGTTGCAATGTATAAAAAGGCAATTGAACTGAACCCCAAATATAAAGATGCATACTATAATCTTGGGACACTTTATTTAAATGCAAATTATATTGATTTAGCATATAAGAGTTTAAAAGATGCAATAAAGGTTTACCCGCAGTATGCTGATGCCTATTTTAATCTTGGGATACTTTTTCAGAAGAAAAGAGATTATAAAAAGGCGGTAGAATATTTTAAGAAAGCAATAGAGTTTAAACCAAATTTTGCTGAAGGCTATTTTAATATAGGGGTATCTTATTTGTGGTTAAAAGAATACAGGGAAGCGGAGAAAAATTTTAAAACAGCGGTAAAGATTAAACCGAATTATTATATAGCATATAAGCATCTTGGAAATACATACTATTATATGCAAGATTTAAGTTTAGCCTATAAAGAATGGAAGAAGGCGTATCAGTTGAACCCAAATGATAAAGAACTTAAAAACAATTTACAGGTGCTTGAATCACAAGGAATTCAATAGGTGCAGATAACTGTATTTTCCAAT
>DYJV01000161.1 GCA_020722945.1 Candidatus Methylomirabilis sp.
AATTTTCAGGGGTATCAAGCTTGTCAAGAACCTCTATAAACTCAGGACTTCCAAGACCTTCATAACATTTAGAAGCAATAAGAATATCCCCTCCATCTTTTAATACAGGAGCAACAACACTCATCCCTTTAACAGTCTGATAAAGGTTTATATCAAGTGGTGCACCTGAATTGGTAGTAACAACAAAATCGAGCTTTGAATCAAGCTCTTTTATACAGTATTTCGATAAAAATTCACAACCAACAAGGTGTGCCTTCACAGGATCTCCTGCAAATATACCTGTTATCTCTTTCTTGGTATTTAGAGTGACATTGACTATAAAATCTGCACCAGCTTTTTTCATTATCTGAATCCCTGACTCATGAAAAGGGTTACCTTCAAGAACTCCATAAATAGTTTTAGGATGAGCAACCATCTCTGGTCCATGCATATATTCAAGTGTTTTTATCGAAGATACCCCTGGAAGAATAGATTTTCGGCCACCTGAAAAACCTGCCCATAAATGTGGTTCTATAAAACCTGTAAGTATTTTTAAATCAGCCTTTAAATAATTTCGGTTTATATAAACAGGGACTTTACCATTCTCGATATAACCAACAAAATCCATATCTTCATCATTTTTTGAAAAGTGATTTACTATTTTGTAGTTTGATGCAATATCTTCACCAACAAGCCTGATCAACTCCTCACCCTCATTTGGTCTATGAATACCGGTGGCAATCAGGATAGTTATCGAATCCCTTTGTATCCCAGCCTCTTGGAGAACTTTTAGAAGTGGGGGGAGAATTATCTTGTTGGGCACAGGCCTTGTAATATCACTAATTACTATTAAAGCATCTTTTCGTCCCTTTGAAATATCCAAAAGTGATCGAGATTCTATAGGATTATAAAGCATCTCATAAATTTTTGACTGAGGATCATAGATAGTATTTGGTTCATCCGGGGTGATAATCCCCTGAAAGTTATCTGTTTGTGGTAGATTAACATCAATAACACCATATCCATATTTTAAACTTACTTTCATCTTATCTCCTTTAAAAATTTATTGGTTAATTTTACAAGTAATTAAATTTTAATATTCAAAGTTACAATAGTATAAAAGTTAGACACCTCAACTCATTTTTATAAAAGTTATGAATTATTAATGTTAAATGTTGAATTGTTTTTCCAAGTCTGTTTTCTCTGCTCTCATTCCTTTCTTTGAATGATTGGTCTTTTCTTTTTCTTCCCTTCTTTTTAGTGGAATTTTTAAAAAA
>DYJV01000017.1 GCA_020722945.1 Candidatus Methylomirabilis sp.
ATAAATCACCTGTTGTTGTTCTATTGAGGTATTATAAATATTTTGAAAACCTTAAAGCAAACTCATGATTTTTCATCTATTGCTTCATTTGCAAGTTTATCGGCTAATTTATTACGCTCTCTTGGAATATGGGAGATAGTGAAGTTGTAGTTTTTAAGATAATTGTTGGCTTTACTGTAAAGCTCTTGTAATTTGCTATCTCTAACTTTATAGACACCTTTTATCTGTTTAACAACAAGTTCAGAATCGAGGAAGATATTTATGACTTTACAATCAAATTTATTTAAAGATTCAAGTGCAAAAATTAGAGCAAGATACTCAGCTTCATTGTTACTCTTGATACCAAGAAACTTTTTATCTTTAAAAATAATTGTATCATCTTCATCTAAAAATATAAACCCTGCTCCTGCTTCTCCGGGATTATTACGGGATGCTCCGTCAGAAAAGATTTTAATAGATTTGTGCGACTTTTTTGGGGAATCAGCTGATATCTCTTTGAGAAAATTGACTATTTCAGTTTTATCAGTAGATGGCTGCTCTTTAAAGAAAGTCAAATCATCAATATTGTCAATCAGAAAGTTTATAAAGTGGTTGATGTTAGGCGATATTTTCATTCCATATCAAAATTCTCTGACAAGATGGACATTGAATAATCTTGGCACGTTTTCTTATTTCTATGACTAATTGTGGAGGTAACTTCATAAAGCAGCCCGAACATGTCCCTGAAGATATTAAGGTAACAGCAACACCATTTCTCTTGCTTCTGATCATGTCGTATTGCCTTAATATGTTTTTATCAATATCTTTGGCTATAACTTCCCTCTGGAGATTATTCTCCCCTATAATCTGATTGTATTGATTCATTTTTTCATCAGCATCTTTGAGAAAATTGTCAAATTCATCTTTAAACTGAGAGAAAGATTCTTTAATTTCGTTATACTCTTTACTTTTCTTTTCAAACTCCTCCATATTATTTATGGCATTGTCTTCTGCATCCTTTATCTCTTTCTTTGCAACAGTAATCTCTTTCTGTGTTTCATTGAACTCTTTATATGTTTTTAACATATAGAGCTTCTCCTCTTTTCTTAATATGAGCTCCTTTTTGTTTTCGATATATGCTTCTCTTTCATCTCTCTCATTTTTTAGAACCTCTAACTTAATGGTAATATCCTCAAAAGCTTTCTCCTTTTCAGCAAAGATATCCCTTCTCTTGCTTATTTCTTGAGGAATCTTGGCTAACTCATTTTGATAATCATAAATTACCTTGTCAATCTTTTGAAGCTCCAGAAGAGAGTAAAACATTTTCTCCATTAAAATCTCCTTATATTTTATCTATATTTGAAAACATCTTTTTGGGGGAAAACAATTGTTTCTATCTGAAATTCTCTATCAAGAAGATCTTTTAGAAGCTCTGTAAAGATAATTTCAGAGTGAAAGTGTCCAATATCGATTACAGGAACAGAGCTATAAAAGGCATCAAACCCTTCATGATACTTCATATCTCCTGTGATATAGATATCCACCCCCTCTTTTACTGCATCTTTGTAGAAACTCATCCCACTTCCGGGACAAACAGCAATTTTCTTAACCTTTAAATTTTCGTTACACTTTGTAAATTTTACCATATCAATAGAAAATTTCTCTTTTAGAGTAGTTATAAACTGCTCCAAAGAGATATCTCCTTCTAAATGACCTATCCTTCCAAAGCCTCCAATAAAAGCCCCCTTAACATTCATAGGATAAATATCTATCACTGGCTCCTGATAAGGGTGGAGATCTTTGAGCTTGTTTATAAGTTTGTTAAGATCATTATCATTGACAGTAATCTCTGTTCTAAACTCCTCAATGCGGTTGAGTCTCCCTTTTTCACCTAAAAAAGGCTCTGAATCTGGAAGAGGATAAAATGTCCCTATACCCTCTGTAAAGAAGCTGCACGCTTTATAATCACCAATAACAGCAACACTCTCTTTTTCAAAAAAGGTTAGGAATTTTTCAATAAAATCTTTTGGAATGAATGTAACTACCTTAAACAATTTCTTAAATGAATTTACAGTAAAAGGGGTAATTTTTGATGCACCAAGTTTTTTAAGAAAAAAATCTGCAAGTCCATCAACTGCTTTATCAACATTTGTATGGAAAGAGAAAATATTAATATCATTTTTTATAGCTTTTATTACGATATTATCAATAAATCTGGTATAATTGATAGATTGTAGAGGTTTAAAGATAAGTGGATGGTGCGAAATTATGATATTAGCGTTAGACTTCACTGCAAAATCAACTACCTCTTCTGTAATATCGAGAGAAATTAATATTTTTGAAATAGGGGAGTTGTTAATAATAATCTGGCTTCCAGAATTATCCCAATCCTCTTGAAGAGAGAGAGCAAAGTATTGATTGATCTTTTTTATTATTGTTTCAACATTCATAGAGTAAGTGATGTGGTGCATAAAAAAAGCACCTTTTAGTAAGGTGCATTTTATTTATATGGGATATTGAAATATTTTAAAAATATGTTGGTTAATTGGTGTATTAGGGTCATTGCTCCACTTTAGACATAAATAAACATATAGTAAAAATGGGCCCACTAGGATTTGAACCTAGGACCTACCGGTTATGAGCCGGTGGCTCTACCAACTGAGCTATAGGCCCCATTGTAAAACAGAAGAACAGTATGTAAAAAATTATTTAAATTTTGTCAAGTAATTTTTGAAGAAATTACATCTTGAACTATATCAGAATCTTTTGTCCAATTATCAACAACTTTTACAAAAAGCTCAAGATATATCTTTTTATTGAGAAATTTCTCAATATCTTTTCTTGCAGCTATACCTATTTTTTTTATCATATCTCCATTTTTACCAACTAATATACTCTTTTGTGAACTCTTTTCGACTATGATAGTAGCACCAATTTTTGATAATTTGTCAAACTCCTGAAAATAATCAATAGTAACAGCAACAGAGTATGGAATCTCTTCATGAGTGAGATTAAACACCTTTTCTCGTATCATTTCAGAGACGATAAATTTCTCACTATCAGGGGAAATTATATCATCAGGATAATATTGTGGTCCACAGGGGAGATATTTTAAGATAATATTTACAATATTTTCAAGATTTTGGAGTTTTTTGAGAGAGATAGGGATGATCTCATCAAACACTCCAAGTGAATTATACTTTTCGATGAGTGGTAGAAGCTCCTCTTTCTTTATTAGATCAACTTTATTAATAAGGAGAATAGCATTAGATATTTTATTCTGTTTTAAATAATTTTTATCTTTCTCAAAATTATTTTTATCAACATCCGTAACATAAACAACAAGATTGTTATCAGATATAACTGACTGTGTCTGAGCCATCATTATTCTATTCATCTGTTTTTTAGGATTGTGAAGTCCCGGAGTATCAAGCAGAACAATCTGAGCATCTTCCATGTTTAGGATACCTGTTATTGTGTATCTTGTGGTTTGTGGCTTAGATGAAACAATAGATATCTTTTCACCTAAAAGAAAATTTAGAAGGGTAGATTTGCCAACATTTGCCCTTCCTAAAATAGCAACAAAACCTGATTTAAAATTTTTACTCTCCATAAAATTAGTCCCTAAACTCTGTTTTGAAATTTTTATCATAAAGCTTTGATTTAATGAGAGATTCAAAGTTCCTATTTTTTCTGTTAAAAACATCTCCAACCATTATAAGAGCAGTTTTGGATATTTTGTTATTTTTGACAGTTTCGCACATCTTGCTCACATTAGTGTAAAATATCTCTTCGTCCGACCATGAAACCCTCTTTGCAATTACAACAGGGGTATCGTGGGTGTATTCACCTTTAAGCAGACTATCCCTAACCTCATCTATCATAGATACACTAAGGAAGATAATTAAGGTGCAGCCTATTTTTGCTATATTTTCAAGATTCTCTTGTGGTGGGACAGGTGTTCTTCCCTCTAATCTTGTAAAAATAACTGTTTGAGAAATCTCTGGTAGGGTAAGCTCACTTTTAGATGCTGCTGCTGCTGCAAAAGCTGAGGAAACTCCGGGGATTATTTCAAAATCGATACCATTTGCTTCAAGAAATGTAATCTGCTCCAATATTGCACCATATAGTGAAGGATCCCCTGTATGGACACGTGCTACAATCTTTTTTTGCAAGAAAGATTGATAGATTAGGTCTGTGACCTGATGAAGATTCATTACTGCACTATTGTATATTTCTACATTTTCACTCTTGCAGTAAGATAAAATTTCTTGATTTACCAGAGAACCTGTATATATAACTACATCGGCAATAGATAGAATCTTTGCCCCTTTGATAGTAATAAGTTCTTTATCACCGGGTCCTGCTCCTATAAAGTAAACATATTTCATTTAATATTAGTTGATAAATACACTTTTGAATTTTTTGTAATTTTCCATAGCTATTCCTGTCCCTTTTGCAACATCAGTAAGTGGACTTTCGGTAACTTGAACTTTAAGACCTGTTTCGTGGGTGATTAATTTGTCAAGACCTCTTATCAAAGCTCCACCCCCTGACAAAAATATCCCTCTGTCAAGAATATCTGCTGATAGTTCTGGAGGGGTTTTTTCAAGTGCTCTTTTAACTGAGTTTACAATTTCTCTGACCGGTTCGCTCAAAGCTTCTCTTATATCAACACTTGTAACATTTATATTTTTGGGTATACCTGAAACAATATCTCTACCGGCTACATCACAGCTAAGCTCCTCTTCAAGAGGGAAAGCACTTCCAATTGCCATTTTGACTCGTTCTGCACTATTTTCACCAATGATTAGGTTGTGATTTTTTTTGAAGTATTCCATAATAGATTCATTGCCTTCATCACCAGCAACTCTGACAGATTCACTATATGCAACAGAAGAGAGACTGATAACTGCAACTTCCGTGGTGCCGCCGCCAATGTCAACTATCATATTCCCTGTAGGTTCTGATATATCAAGGTTAGCTCCTATTGATGCAGCCATAGGCTCTTCTATAAGTAATACCTCTCTGCCGCCAGCTTGAATTGCGGAATCAATAACGGCTTTCTTCTCAACCTGAGTAATTCCAGCAGGAACACATACTGCTATTCTTGGTTTAATAATTCTCTTATTTTTCAATACTTTACTTATAAAAAATCTAATCATCTCCTTTGTAGTATCAAAATCTGAGATTACACCGTCTTTTAGGGGTCTAATAGATTCAAGTCCAGGAGGAGTTTTCCCCATCATTTTTTTGGCTGCATCTCCTACATAAACAACTCGCTTGCTGCTTTTATCGTAAACAACAACAGATGGCTCATTTAGGACAATACCTTCACCTTTAACATAAAAAAGGGTATTTGCTGTTCCAAGGTCTATAGCTATATCTTTAGATAAAAAATTTAATAATTTTGAGAACATTATCAACTCCAATTAAAATTTTTGATTATATCTAATTTATGGTTTTTGACAGAATTAAATATTGTTACTTGAAATTGGAGACGCATCTCCTCACCATCTACAACAATTACTCTATTTTCAAAGCTTTTTTCTATAAGTCCCTTTTTTCTTTCAACACTATTTAGATAACTATGAGAATATAGAAGAGCAAATTGGGTAATTGATAAAAGTGCTCCAATAGTATTCTCTTCTATGGTTGAATCTAAAGCTGTTTTTACTATTCTAAAACATTTTAAGATATTTTGCAAAGGAAATTTGTTTACTAAAGAAGAAAAATTTTTAAGTTTAAAAATTACTACCCCATAGTGGGAAAATTTATCTTTTGTAAGATAATTATAAAAAAAATGTTCACGGTAAAATCCTGATGAGGGTTCTGTTTTAACTAAAAGATTCATCTGGTCAGTTGCTATAATTTGATAAGAGATCATATAGAGCAGGTCATACAAATAAATGAAGAGCTGATTGTAGTTATATACAGTTTTCATATTAAAAAATATAAAAATTCCAATTAGTTCGTTAGCATGAATTAGGGGGAAATATAGAAAATTCTTGATCTTATCTTTTAGGATGCTCTCATTTTCAGCAAAAATATTTAGGGTAGAGTCAATATCCTCAATAAATTTGGGGTGTTTTACTTTGTTGTTAAGGTATGTTCCAACAATGGTGTCATCTTTTTTTAATACCTTATCTTTTAACCCCTCTATATCTTTAAAATTTGTGGCAACAATCCTGAATGTCTCATCATATTCATTAAAAATAAGAGCACCAAAATCAAAATTTATAAACTCAGAGAGTATATCAATTATTTTGGTTGAATTATGATAATCTACCGAAATAGAGTGAAGTTTAGATTTTATGGTTTTGGAGATATTCCCATAATCAATAATATTTTTAATGTCTTTGGCAGCTTCCCTTATCTTGACTATTTTGTGAATCATTTGAGCAGAATGGTATAGGAGCTTCTGCTGTTTCTCAGGGAGTGTATAACTTTTTTTGGTGTCAATGTAGAGCAATCCGTCAAAATTCCCTACTGGAACAGCAAAAAGAGTCTTGATCTCCTCTTTTTTCTTATAAATATCAAAAAAAACTTTATATTCAAAATCATTATCATCTTTAATAGATATAGGTTTTTTAAGGTTGCTGAGCCATACCTTGAGGCTTTTGCCGATATTTATACCAAAATTATGATTTATTGAGTTACTTAGTGAGTAGAAAGAGGAGAGCTTTAAAATATTTGATTGGTTGTCAAATTCGTAAAAAGCAGTAGTAAAGCTTTCAAATATATTTGAAATAAGTGAAATAAGCTCATCAATCTCTTTATTTATTTTAATTGCCACTTATCCCCAACCCATCCACCATAATTGATGGTGAAACAACACTTCCATTTACTTTTGTATCATTAAAAACTGATACACAATTTTTTAGAATGTCTTTGATACTCCCTGAAACAACAAACTCTTTTATTGGATATGTAAGCTCTCCATTCTCTATCATTATCCCTTCACCTCCAAGTGAGAACTCCCCTGATATAGTATCAGCAAGGTGCAATCCCATAATATTTGTAAGGAGAATCCCTTTATGAAGAGATTTGATGCTCTGTTTGAGATCATCGTTACCTTCTTTGAGGATAAAGTTACTATATGTGGTAATTGGTAAAGTTTTGAAACTTGTATAAAAAGCATTCCCTGAGTAATTGGTCTTATGTTTCTTTGAGTAGTATAAATTGTATAAAAAAGAGTTTAATTCACCAGATTTTATAAGGTATTTGGGGGATGTTGGTGTCCCTTCATCGTCAAATGGTGCTGAAGAGATATACCTTACATCAGAAGCGTCGTCAATTAGAGTTATCTTGTTGGCTGCAATCTTATCACCTATTTTTGATTTAAAGAACATAGATTTGCTCTTTTCAATGTTTTCTGCATAAAATGATGGTGCAATAATAGTAAGTATCTCGCCTACAAGCTCATTTTCGATAATTACAGGGCATTTGAGACTCTTTGCTTTATGAGGATTAAGCATCCTTACAGCTTTGTATCCTGCATTATCAGATAAAAAATTTATATTGTCGATATTGATACACTTTTTGGAAATGAAATTTTCGTAACCGACCATACTGCTCTCATTATCTTTTGCAACAGTAGTTACACCTGCACCGCAATAATTGGTCTTGTAATTTTTGCTGATATTATTTGAATTTAGATATGAAACTTCAATTTCACCATTAAAACAGCCTGAATCTTTGACATTTTGTATCCTTTTATCGTATTTTAAAGCTCTCTCCTCTATCATACAAGCAATCTCAAATTTCTTTTGAGTGGTAAGAGATGATATATTGTCATCGTATAAATTTGGAATAGAGTTATCAATATCTAAATATTTAAATTCATTGTTGTAAAAGGAGTGTAACGGATCGGGTGATACAAAATTTGAATAGTTGAGAGCATCAATTAGAAGTTTATCAAAATGTTCTGAATTGTCAGTGAAATAAGTGAAACCTACTTTAGAGTCTTTTAGTAATCTAACGGAGTAAACAGATTCAGATGAACTTTTAAAATCTTCACTCCTCCCATTTTTGACTGTGATAGAGTTTTTGGAAGTCCTTTTGCCTATTATTTCGTAGGCGTCTATATTTAAAGATTTAAGTTTATCTATGATAGTATCAAATGTTATCATTCTAACACCTTTTAGAATTAGATATTTTAAATATGGCTCAATATTGCTGAAATGTAAAAACTTTTTATATTTTGAAAAATATAAAAAATATTTTATCGAAAAATGAATATTCTAAAATAAACTGTATTGTCAAGATAAAATTTTATATTTAAAAATTGCTACCACTCTTTTAAATAAAATTTTATTTAACTTTGTTTCTCAAAAAACTTTTTTGAAATTGTAAATTTGCCAAAAAAGTTGACCCAATTTTTTTTAATTTATGGGAGCAATTTACTCTGAAATTCGGGATAAATTATACTTTGAAAGTAAGACTTTCAATTTCTCTTGTCTATAATGTTTTATTTTTAGAAATATAGTTATTGTAATAGATATTATTTCAATATCATTTTTTAATATTAAAATAATCCCCACCTTTATCCTTTTCTCTTGAAAAAATTTTTTTTAAAAATTATATTTACTTTAATCTGATTAACAAAAGTATCTAATCTACCCTCAAGGGGGCTCTGATGAAAAGATTTTTTATTTTATCGTTTATTCTTCTACTAATCCCATTTATAATTTACTACTATTTGACCTCTACCAGCACAACTCTCACCCCAGAGGAGTCAGCTTTTATTAAAGATAAAACAGTAGTGTTTGTTAGTCAGCTTGAATATCCACCCTTTGAATTTATTGCTCCTCATGGTGAACAGACAGGTATGGCTGTAGAAATTGCGAGATGGATAGGGACAGAGTTTGGTTTTAAAGCAAGATTTGTAAATACATCTTTTCATAAAGCCCAAGAGATGATTCTCAAAGGTGATGCAGATGTCCTTACAAGTTTCTTTTATAGTGTTGAAAGAGATAAATATTTTGATTTTACTCAAACAGTATTTGTAATACCTGCTTCAATTTTTGTAAAGATAGACAATGTTGATATTAAAGGTATAAAAGATTTAAATGGGAAAAAGGTTGCTATTCAGAAGGGTGATTATGCAATAGATTTTCTAAAGAAGCAAGGTATTGATTTTAAATTAGTTGCTACAGAAAGTTTTATCCGTGCAACTGAAGCTCTCCTATCTGGTGAGGTTGATGTGATGCTTGGTGATGAGCAGATAGTTTTGTATTATCTCCATTCAATCAATGCTTTTTCGAAAGTAAAGATAATAGGTACCCCTTTATATGAGGGGCTATGCAGTATGTCTGTAAAAGATGGGAACAAAACTCTCCTCTCAGTTATTAATAAAGGTATACAACTTGCCAAAAAGAAAGGGATAATCAGCTCAATTCAGCGAAAATGGCTCAATAGCAAGGTAGAACCAAGTTATTATACATATCTTCCATATTTAATAACTATATCTGTAATTCTCCTAATTTCTATAATATTGGTATGGATATGGAACATACTTCTCAAAAGAAAGATAAAAGAGAAAACTAATGCTCTTGAAGAGACACTTCTTAAACTTGGGAATAGTGAGAAGAAATTCAGGGGATTTTTTGAGCAATCATCTACCCCTTATCTGCTACTTGATAAAAATGGTTTCATAGATTGCAATATGGCTGCTATCAGTATGCTAAGAGGGAGAGATAAAGCT
Source organism: Candidatus Methylomirabilis sp. (assembly GCA_020722945.1). GTDB lineage: Bacteria > DYJV01 > DYJV01 > DYJV01 > DYJV01 > DYJV01. The sequence goes on from DYJV01000017.1 coordinate 9,686, forward strand.
GATTTGTTGCTCCATCCTGCACAACTTTCTCCTGAATATCAGCCTGATGGAGAGTTGTCATCTGAAAAAGCTAAAAAAATCATCGATTCAGTTTTTGAGACCAAAGAGAGTAAAAGTTTTGAATGGTTACATAAACGATTGGATGGTGAATCTTTTTGGGCATTTGTAAATCTCTGTATTGTTCCTTACGATGGACGGGAGATAATATTTACTACATGGGCAGATATCTCAGAGTTGAAGAAGCTTCAGCAAATTATACTTGATGACAAAGAAAATCTTGAAGTTACTTTGAAGTCAATAGGGGACGGGGTAATAAAAGTTGATGCTAATACTAAAATTCAAATGATGAATTCTGTTGCAGAGAAGCTCACTGGCTGGAGCTATCAGGAAGCACAAGGGAAGCCACTTTCTGATGTATTTGTTATAGAGGATGTTGATACAGGTCAAGCAATTTTGAATCCTGTTATGGAAGTTTTAAATTCAGGGAAGGTAGTAGAATTATCTTCTAATGCGGTTTTAGTTTCCAAAAATATGAATAGATATGATATATTTGATAGTGCATCTCCAATAAAAGATAAAAGTGGAAATATTATAGGAGTTGTTCTTGTCTTTAGGGATGTAACAGAAAAAAATAAACAAGATAGAGAACTTTTAAAATCTGAAAAATTGAGATCACTTGGAGTCCTTGCAGGTGGCATAGCTCACGATTTTAATAATCTCCTTACCTCAATTTACGGTTATATATCACTTTCAAAGAGTATGCTCCCCGAAGATAGTAAAGCTCATACACTTATATCAAAAGCAGAACAATCTATAGATAATGCAACTAAGCTCACAAAACAGCTTCTCACCTTCTCAAAGGGTGGAGAGCCGATATTAGAAAATGTTGATCTTAAAATATTGATAAAAGAGGTTGTGAAATTCAATTTAAGTGGTAAAAATGTAAAACCTTTCTTCGATATTAGTGATGAACTGTATGATATCAATGCAGATAGGGGACAGTTGTCCCAAGTATTATCCAACCTCACCATAAATGCAGTTCAAGCAATGAAAGATGGCAGGAATATTTATATTAAAGTTTCAAATATAGATAATCCTTCTGAAGAGTTGAAAGGGAGTTTTATAAAGATAGAATTCAAAGATCAAGGAGAGGGTATCCCTCCATCTTTAATAGACAAGATATTTGACCCATACTTTACCACCAAAAGCAGTGGAACAGGTTTGGGACTCTCTATTGTCTATTCAATAGTGAAAAAACATGGAGGTAAAATATTTGTAAAATCAGATGTTGGGAAAGGGACAGAATTTACTATCTATTTGCCAGCATCAAAAGGTTTGGTGAAAGGTAATGCCAATATCATAAAAGATGAAGATACAACTTATATTTCTAACGAGGAGAGTGGTGTAAAACCTTATTTCGAGAAACAATTCCCCCTTAAACAAAATAAAGATGATAAGAATAGTAGTAATTACAAAATACTACTGCTTGATGATGAAAAGGATGTTTTGTCAACATTAAAAGATATGCTTGAAGCATTATCAAATAGGGTGGAGGGTTATACAACAAGTGAAGAGGCTATCCAATCTTACAGAGAAGCATTTGAAAGAGGCGATAAGTTTGATATTGTTATCCTTGATCTGATTCTGCCGGGTGATATAGGGGGTAAGGAGGTTATGGAGAAACTAATAGAGATTGATCCTGATGTCCGAGCAATAGTTTCAAGCGGCTACTCTGACAATGAAGTTCTTGCAAATTATCAGAAATATGGATTTAAGGGTAAGCTTGCAAAGCCGTATCTCATACAAAAGTTAAAAGCTGAGATTAATAGGGTAGCATATATCTAAAAATATTTTTTAAGAAATCTTTATTTTTTTTAAAGTTTAAAAAACTTTAATTTGCTTGACTTCTATAATGGCTATGTTGTATATCAGCTTTTATATAATGATAATTCATATCATTAATGAAATATTTACAATTCTATCAGATTTAGACCTTATAGTTCCTACTAAGTTCAATGATAATCCACTAAATCAAAATATTTAAGTTTTTTATTTTTTGTATCAACATAAAAAAAAAGGGGGAGAGATGAAAAAGTATATTTGTCAAGTATGTGGTTATGTTTATGACCCTGCAGAAGGTGATCCTGATCATGGGGTTGCAGCAGGCACAAGTTTTGAAGATTTGCCTGAAGATTGGGTTTGTCCTATCTGTGGTGCTGAAAAGAGTGATTTTAGTGTAGAAGAATAGAAATTTGGATAAATAGGTAATCTACAAGATTATCTATTTATCTCTCCAAATCAAATATATTTTAGATAGTTGATCTAAATCCCTTTTTCACACACTATAACCAACATAGATTTAATCTATTTTTTCTCTTCACAAATTTTATACATTAACTTTTCACAAGTAAATGGTAAGCTGTTTATCCTCACTCCTACTGCATTTTTAATTGCATTTCCAATAGCAGGGGCAACTGGGATAAGACCAATTTCACCTATACCTTTTGCTCCAAATGGTCCGAGAGGATCACCTTTTTCAATAAGTTTTATATTTATCTCAGGTGTATCCATAAAAGTTGGGACTTTATAATCGAGCAGGTCAGGGTTCATTATCTTGCCATTTTGAAGAATCATCTGTTCGTAAAGTGCAAAACCAATCCCCTGCATTACTCCTCCATAGATTTGACCTTCGAGAAGCATAGGATTCATTGCTTTTCCCACATCATGAGCAGCAACAAATTTTAAAATTTTAACCTCACCTGTCTCATCGTCTATCTCAACTTCTACACCATGAGCAGCAAAAACGTATGTTTCACTGATATTACCCTTTGATTTCGTGGGGTTAAGCATATCTGTATCAGGTTCAAAGAAAGTTTCTGTAACTATCATATTGCCATCTTTAGAGCCCCTGAAATGTATTCTTCTTAATATCTTATCTAATGGGATATGGTAGTCTATCTCCTCACTACTCCTCTTCAAAAAGATTGATCTATTTTTTATATCTAACTCATCTTTTATACTTAATAAATGTAGCAAATCACCTTTGAAATTTTTATTTTCTCTGTTTTTCTTAATTACTTCATCCTTCATAAATAGTGTAGCATACTCAAGAATTTTATTTTTTGCTTCGGTTGAACATCTTATAGCTGCTTTACATGAAACATACATCTGTCTACTTGCATGTGTTCCAACATCCCATGGACATATATCTGTGTCGTGTCTGATAATTTTTATATCTTCTGGAAAAACACCGAGAATCTCAGAGACTGTCTGTGAGATGACAGTTTCTGAACCTTGTCCTATTTCGGTAGCTCCAGTATAGATATAAACTTTACCAAAATCATCTAATCTCAGTATCATCCCATGTCCATCAGAGCGATATATTCTTGCAGCTCCACCTACATGTATCAGTGCAGCAATTCCCACTCCTCTATTTTTGACTCTTTTTTTATCCCAATCAAGTTCTTTTTTTACTGTATTGATACACTCTTTGAGGCCACAAGATGAAATTTGTAAGCCCATTGGAGTAGTATCTCCTGTTTCATTTGCATTTAACAACCTAAATTCAATAGGGTCGATGCCAATTTTTGTAGCCAGCTCATCAATTGAGCTCTCTATTGCAAATGTAGCTTGAGGGTTCCCGTATCCCCTAAAAGCTTGTGAATAAATATTATTGGTATAAATACATTTTGCTTGAAAAGCAACAGCAGGGACTCTATACAATGAACTCATAGGAACAAACATTACAGATGGAGTTGTTGCTCCCCAAGAGGTATATGCCCCATTGTCGAGGATAGCGTCAGCTTTTCTGAATGTGAGTTTACCATTTGCATCACACCCATGGGAGATGGTTATTACAGAGGGTTGTCTTGGAGCCATTGCAATAAACTCTTCTGTTCTATCAAAGAGAATTTTGACAGGTTTCTTACTCATCCATGCGAGTATCACTGCAATATGTTCGTAACAGTGTGTATCAAGTTTATTTCCAAAAGCTCCACCAATAGTAGGGGTAACGACCCTGACATTTTTATCTTTTAGAGCTAAAGAGTGTAGTAAATCAGTAAAATCGTTCTGTGCAAGATTTGGTATCTGTGTAGGCATATAAACCGTAAGGTTGTTTTGGTGGTCAAACTCTGCAATTACACCTGTGGTTCCCATGCAGCAGTGGTGAGCCCAAGAAGTCTCATATCGCCCTTCGACTATATATTTAGATTTTTTCATATACTCTTCAATATTGTTGTGCTCAAACTTCCATTTTACAGGTAAGGTATTGTTTTTTATAGGTTTACCATTTGAATCAAAATCATGTATCGATGGTGCTCCATCTTTCATAGCTTCAAATGGGTCAAAAACAGACTCTATCGGTTCATATTCCACTTTTATAAGGGAGATAGCCTCCTCTGCAACATCTTCAGAGATAGCAGCAACAGCAGCAACCTCATCCCTATATTGCCTAACTTTATCAGACTTTATTATAGGATTATCCTTCATAAAACCTATTTTAAAATTTTTTGCAGGGTTTGTGTCTCTTGTTAGGAGTGCTTTAACCCCAGCAACTTTAAGAGCTTTTGATATATCAATATTTTTTATCAGTGCATGACTATACTCACTTCTTTTTATCTTGCCATATAACATTTTGGGTCTTTTAAGGTCTTGGATATAGATTGCTTCACCTGTCAATTTTTCAGGAGCATCTATTTTTGGCAATCTTTTCCCTATAAAAGAAAATTCATTTTTCATTACTAATCCCCTGTCTGAATAGCAGAGTTTCTCTTCTCTATAAGGTTCTTTACACTTTCAATAATCTGGAGATAACCTGTGCATCTACAGATATTACCTGAAAGGGCTTTCTTTATATCATCTTTACTTATATTTTTATAATTATCACTTAATTCATCAATAAAAGCTTTTGTGCTCAAAACCATACCCGGAGTGCAAAAACCACATTGAACAGCACCATTTTCAAGGAATGCTCTCTGTATTTCAGAAAGTTGACCGTTTTTAGCTACTCCTTCGATTGTGGTAACATCTTTACCCTCTATCTCGATTGCAGGGTAGAGACAGCTATTGATATTTAATTTATCAACAATAACTGTGCATGCACCACATTCACCCATTCCGCAACCCTCTTTTGTCCCGGTCAGTTGAAAATTATCCCTCAATATATCTATTAAAAATTGATTCTCTTCAATATAGCATTCAACACTCTCTCCATTTAATCTGAATGATATCTTCTTCATGCAGCCTCTCTTTACTTTCTTAATCTTCTAAATGCTTCGAGACTTGCTCTTCTTACATATACAGCTACAACTTTTCTCTTATGCCAATCTATGCCACGTATGTCAGTTATCGGAGAACACTCATCCTTTGCAATTTCCCCTGCTTGATATAAAATCTCCTCTGAAAAAATTTTATCTTTAAGAAAATTTTCTGTTTTGAATGCACGTATAGGTGTGGGAGCAACTGTTGTTAATCCTATTTTTGCATCGGTTATAATCTCTCCATTTAGATTCAGATTAACAGCAACCCCTACATTTGCCAAATCCATTGCACCTCTCTTCATAAATTTGTAGTATGCTGAAGAAGTGGTGGGAGATGGCTTTTTTATTATAATTTCGGTTAACAACTGCTCCTGATTCAGTAAAGTTTTCTTTGGCCCTATAAAAAAATCTTTAAGATCGAGAATACTCTCTTTAAGTGTATTGTCGATTATCTTAATTTTTGCCTCATATACAAGAAGTGGGGAGAGTGTGTCAGCAGCGGGTGATGCGTTGCAGATGTTACCCCCCAATGTTCCTACATTTCTTATCTGGATTGATGCCATTCTTATAAGTGCATCGTAAAGGGCAGGAAAATTACACCTTACTATTGGAGATAACTCTATATCCCTTAGAGGTGTAGAGCTTTTGATTACGATATTATTGCCTACATCGTAAATACCGTAGAGGTCTTTAATGTTTCTAAGAGATATAAGTGTTTTAGGAGCTATAATCCCCTTTTTCATCAGAAGAAAAATATCTGTCCCACCGGCTATAAAAAGAGAGTTTTCAGTGTCGACTTTTTTCAAAGTCAAAGCTTCTTCTATGGTTAAAGGTTTAAAGTATCTGAATTTCACATTAAATCCCCTTATTGGCACAATAATACTATATCAACATTTTTTTAAAGAGTTTTGGCAGATATTAAAGACCGTAATATCTGCCAAAACATACTTCTCATATTTTATTTAACAAGCTCCCATTTGCCGTTGGCTACTTTTACAAGAACGACATCTTTAATATCAAGTCCATTGTGGTCAGTAGGTGAAAGATCGTATATTCCACTTATCCCTATGTATCCTTTTGTATTTTCTATTGCGTCTCTCAATTTATCTTTGTCAGTTGAACCTTTGGTTTTTTCAAGAGCATCAACAACTATATATGCAGCATCCACACCATAAGCTACCATTGTCCCTGGAGGGTTGCCAAATTTTTTAGTAAACATCTTTACAAATTCCTGAATTTTCTTCTTTTGAGGGTCATTGTCTGCTAACTGTTCAGAAACATAAACTTTAGTAGCAGGCATGATGACACCTTCTGCTGCGTCACCTGCAACTTTGAGGAATATAGGATCGCACTGACCATGGCATTGGAAGAGGGGTTGTTTCATATCGAGTCGTTTCTTATTTTTTGCAACTATTCCACCAGCAGGACCTATTGTCCAGCATATTATTACATCAGGTTTATTCTCTTTCATCTTGACAAGTTGAGGTGTCATATCTACATCTTTTGTCCCAAAACTTTCAGAGGTAGTCATCTTTACTCCATAGTTAGCTTCAATCTGTTTAGCAACAGTAAAACCATCTTTTCCAAAGCCATCTGCAGCATATATAAAACCGTAAGTTTTGAGCCCGTTTGCTTTCATATATTCAAATATTTTTCCGAGTGCAGATGATGACCTATATGGTGATTTGAAAACATACTTCACAGGTGGTTTGTCGATAATCACATCACTCCCTGCGTGCATAAATATAGGGACTTTCACACTGTCAATGTATGGTTTGATTGCCATTCCAGAGCCTGTGGTTGTAGGTCCAATAATTAGTGCAACCCCATCATTTTCAACTAATTTTTTTGTGTTCATCAATGTTTTGGTAGGGTCCGATTCAGTATCGTAGCCTATAAATTCTATCTTCTTGCCATTTATCCCACCTTTTGAATTTACATCTTGAAAGATAAGATCACAAGCCTCTTTCTGTGATATTCCAATATGTGCGGCAGGTCCGGTAAGTGCAAACAACCCACCTATTTTGATCACTTCACCTGCAACAAGTGACCCTGTAAATGATAAAATAACCAGTAATGACAATAAAATTTTTTTCATGATCCCCTCCATTGTTTTAATCTTTAGCCATAATTTTTATGACTAATAGTTTGTTAATTGAATCTGTTATCAAAAACTCTTTTGGTTTTTCTCTCTGATCTTGGTAAAGCTCTATGGTCAACAATCTCAACTGCTGTTGTTACCATAATTTTTTTCTTGATTTGATCTTGTATAAACTGTGAAAGTTTATCTCTATCAATACCTTTACTAAACTCTGATTCCTCTACTTTGAGAAGCATATAATCTTTTCCATCATTTTCCCTATTGAGATGAACTTGATATTCACTTCCTACACTTTCAATCCTTGAAAGGATAGTATCTATTTCACTTGGATATATATTTACTCCTCTAAATATAAACATATCATCACTTCTGCCAAGTATCCTATCGTGTCTTGGCAAAAAGCAACCACACTTGCAAATACCAGGTATAATCTTTGTAATATCTCTTGAACGATATCGGACAAGTGGTGCAGCTTCTTTGAAGAGAGTTGTATATACCATCTCACCCGTTTCACCCTCTTTGACAGGTTGCAATGTGTCAGGATCTATAATCTCTAAAATATAAAAATCTGCCCAATAGTGTATCCCATTGTGGAATTTACAATCAAGCCCTGTCCCTGGTCCATAAAGCTCTGTCAACCCCGGTATATCAAAGATATCATTTACCCCTGTCAATGAACTTATCTTTCTTATGATTGAATCACTTGTTCTTTCTGAACCGAGAATTATCTTTTTTAGGTTGATTTTATCCCGTATCCCCCTTTTATTAATCTCTTCAGCCATCAGTAGAGCCATAGAAGCTGTGCAGCAGATAACAGTAGATTGAAAATCAATCAAAAATTCACATTGAAGATCAAGGTTTCCCGGTCCTGTCGGTATTGACATTGCTCCAAATTTTTCACACCCTATCTGAAATCCAAAACCTGCTGTCCATACACCGTAACCTACACATATCTGGACTCTATCCTCCTCTGTGAGGCCTGCCATTTCGTAGCATCTTGCAAACATATACAACCAGTCTTCAATATCTCTATCAGTGTAAGATAATATTTTTCTCTTACCTGTTGTCCCGCTTGAGGCATGAATCCTAATAATATCTCTAAAATCAACACTCTTTAGAGGGAATGGATATTCATCTCTCAAATCTTGAGCAGTTGTAAATGGAAGTTTTACAATGTCATTAAGAGTCTTTATATCATCAGGTTTGACCCCTGCTTCATTGAATTTTCTGTTGTAAAAACTTGAGTTGTTGTAAGCATGAGTGACTGTCCATTTTAATCTTTCGAGCTGTAATTTTTTAAGCTCCTCAATATTTTTTACCTTAGGCGGAAATTTTTGAAGCATTATAATCTCCTTAACTATTTGAAATTATTTATTTAAATTTTTCTCTCTTTGAAATCTGTGTAAAAGTATCGGGGTCAATTACTACACCGTAGTCACTCTCTGCTTTTTCTATTGAAATTACTTGGTTTTGGACATCTCTTAATAATTTATCTACTTCCCGTTCAAGAGGATTTCCGTAACCACCGCCGCCACCTGCTTCCTGATAGTAGATGGTGCCTTTTTTTATATTGTCTATCATATCTTTGGTGGTTGTCCTATAAATTCTTCCGTCAGGGTAAATCAGCTCTATTTTGTTTAGTGTCCCCTCTTTCCCTCCGTGAGAACCGAAAGCAGGTTCAATATCTCCATCACCAAATGTAACAAGTTTTGTATTGTCACTACCTATTATAAATTTTGTTTTTACTCCGAGACCACCTCTCCATCTACCCGCACCTGCTGAATCTTCCCAATATTCGTGCTGGAGTAAAAGATGTGGTGTCTGCTGTTCAAACATTTCATAATCTTGATCCAAAACTCCGCCAGAAGCATCAATCATACCTATATGGTCATAACCATCACAACCCATGATAGCACCAGAGCCGCCTTTTAATCCCATAAAGCATATATCAACATAAGACTCATTTTTTTTCGGATTGATTCCTGTTGTAAGAGAGCATAAAAGCTCATTCCACTCTGCTGTTACTCTATCAGGGATAGCTTGAGACAAAGCTCTCATAATTGCATCAGCATTGTTAGGGCAGAGATGATTCCCATAAGTTGTTGCCGCAGGGTATTTTGCATTAAGTATTGTCCCCTCAGGGATAATGATCTCAATAGGTCTTATCATCCCCTGATTGTGGGGGATGTCGGGGCTGACCATTTGAAGAAAAGTAAGGATAGTAGCTGATGCGCTTGAAGTGAATGTTCCATTTACAAAGCCTGGGGTTTGCAGATCTGTGCCACTATAATCAAAAATTATCTTCTCATCTTCAACAGTAATAGTCACCCGTATTTTATATTTTGAATTGGGAATTTTACCATCATAAAAAACGTTGCTTTCACCTTTATAAATTCCGTTGGGGATACTTTTTATCTCTGATTTCATCATCTTTTCAGTAGAATCAAATAGGTAATTTTTGTGTGCTTCAAAAACCTCTACTCCATATCTTTCGATTATATCGAGAAATCTTCTCTCACCCACAACACAGCTGCCAATTTCAGCTTTCATATCCTCTGCAACAATAGGTAGTCTTATATTTGCAAAGATAAGGTTCCATACATCTTTTCTAAGTTTTCCCTTCTCATACACTTTTACAGGTGGTATCCTAAGGGCTTCCTGCCAAACTTCAGTTGCCGCAGGATTGTATCCACCCTGCACAGCACCACCGATATCTGCCTGATGCCCTTTACATGCAGACCAGCCTACAAGCTCATCTTTGTAAAAGATAGGTTTGTATACTGCAACATCGTTGTTTTGGTTGCCAAATGAAAAAACATCGTTGTGAAAGATAACATCACCTGGGTATATTTCGCTACCAAAATAATTTATTATATATTTGCAGACAGGTGCCAAAGAGAATGCAAGTATTGGCAGATTTTCTGTTTGCTCAAGCATGTTCCCCTCTCTATCGTAAAGACCTGTCACAAAATCTTTTGCTTCACAAAGGATAGGGGATCTTGTTGTTTTTTCAAGAGCAATGCTCATCTCATCTGTGATAGCTTTTAATCTCCGTCTTAATATTGAAACAAGAACTTTATCTATATTCATTTACCCTCCCTATCTCAATTTTGGATAACTCTTGATAAAACTTTATCTTCAATCTCTTTTAGATAAACAGTGTAACTTCCAAATTTATCAACTATCACTGAAAATTCAGGTGTAATAAAAGCCGTGGTATTGGTCTGCTCCAAGATAGCAGGACCTGATACTCTGTTCCCATATTTTAGTTGAAGAGAATCAAAAACATCTACCTCTTCAAATCTCTTTTTTGAAGGGATAAAGACATCTCTTCTTTTTTTGAAAGCTTTATCGGGAAGCTCCCCGTCATACTCCATAACAGGAAAATTAGGTTTGACTGTTTTCCCGATAACTTTTAATCTTAAATTTATAAGTTCGATAGGAGTCCGCTCATTTTCGAGTGAGTAACCGAAAAGAGTGTTATGTGCAGGGTGAAATTTCTTTGCAATTAAATCCCAGTTACAATCGATTATATCTTTTTCAGGTATTTCGACACTGACTTCATGATACTGTCTTGAATATCTTAAATCGAGTGAATATACAAACTCTATTTTGTTGGTATCTCTGATACCTTCGCTCTTTAATGTTTTTATCCCTGTGCTCTTCATCTCTTCAAAATATTTTTTGAAAATTTTCTTATCAATATTTTCAAGATTAGAGATATAGCTCCTTACATAATCGTGTTCAAGGTCTGAAATGAGCATCCCTGCGGCACAGAAAATGGATGATTCCCTTGGTATAATAAGTATTGGTATGTCAAGCTCCATTGCTATCATACATGCATGATTGGGACCTGCTCCACCAGCAACTATCATTGGGAGATCTCTTGGATCCACCCCTTCACTGACTGCGATCTCTCTGACTGCTGCTGCCATATTTACATTGATAATGTTATACATACCTGCTGAAGCTTCGTAAAGTCCAAATTTGAGTGGTTTCGCTATTTTTTTTTCTATTGCTTTTGAAGCTTTATCTTTGTCAAGTTTCATCTTTCCACCTGCAAAGAAATCTGGGTCTAAATATCCGAGCACAATATCGGCATCTGTGCATGTAGGCTCTTCACCACCAAGTGAATAGCAGACAGGTCCAGGTTTGGAACCTGCACTTTGAGGTCCCATTCGTAAAAGACCACCCTCATCTATCCAACCGATGCTCCCACCGCCAGCACCGATAGTTACAACATTGAGCATTGGGAGTGCTGTTCGAAGTCTGTTGATATAACCACTTGTTGTAACAGTAGGTTTGCCATTTTTTACAACAGCAGTATCAAAACTTGTGCCACCCATATCTGTAGTTATAAAACTATCGTAACCTTGTGGTTTTACATAAATAGTGCCTGCTACTGGTCCACCAGCAGGGCCAGACAGTAGTGTGGATGCAGATTTTGATATTGCACTTTCAGGTGAAACTACTCCACCATTTGATGTCATTATCAGTAGAGTCCCTTTAAAATTCTCTTTTTCTAACCTCTTCATAAGTGATGTTAGGTATCTTTTTAAAATAGGTCCAACATAAGAGTTGAGAGATGTTGTGCTGACTCTATCGTAAAATCTGACAGATGGAAGAAGTTCAAAAGATACTGTTAGATAAATATCCTCAAAATCTCTCTTTACAATTTTTGCTACTTCATTTTCATGGATTGGGTTTGCAAATGAATTCATAAAGCATATTGCAATTGCTTCAACTTTTTCTTTTTTTAGTTTATCTATTTGGGATTGAAGATTTGATTTGTCAAGTGGAGTTACGATTTCACCTACGGAGTTGATACGCTCTTTTACAGGAAGCCTGAGGTATCTTTCTACAACAGGTTTTGCATTTTCATATCTGTTGTTATACTGCTCCTCCCTTACCCCTCTTCTCATCTCAAGTGCATCCCTGACCCCCTCTGTGGTAAGTAGTGCGGTTTTTGCACCATTGTAGGTAAGTATAGCATTTGTGGTGACAGTTGTCCCATGAACTATTGTTGAGACTTTTTGGAGGAAATCTCTTAATGATAGCCCATGTGCATCAGCCATCTCTTTTAATCCTTTCATTGTTGCAATTGAAGGGTCATCTGGAGTTGATAAAACTTTATATATTTCAGTGGAGCCATCATCAGATGTAAGTAGAAAATCTGTGAATGTTCCACCAACATCGATACCTATTTTGTAATTCATTAAAAACTCCTTTAAAGCAATTTTTCTATTCAGAAATTAACCAAAAATATTAGGTTCTTCAAAAACTCCATATACCTCTCTAAACACATCTGCCATCTCTCCAACTGTGGCATAAGATTTACAGCATTCAACAAGTGAAGGCATAACATTTTGACCATTTAAAGCAGTTTTTTTAAGTGTATCAATAGAAGATTTTACTCTTCTGTTGTCTCTTGTTCTTTTTAATTTTTTTAACTCCTCTATCTTTTTTTTTGCAGATTCTTCGTCATATTCGTGGAGTTTTACCTCCTGTTTATTTTCATCCATAATGTATCTGTTTACACCAACTTTTATATATTTGCCATCTTCAAGACCTTTTTGATAATCGTATGCTTGAAGTGCAATTTTCCTCTGAACAAACCCATCCTCAACAGCTTTAAGCATCCCACCATAATTATCTATCTCTGCAATCTCTTTCTCTATAAGAGATTCCATCTCCTTTGTGATACTTTCAATAAAGTAGGACCCCGCAAGAGGATCCACAGTGTCTCTCAAGCCGACCTCGTCCATAAGCATCTGTAGAGTTCTTAGTGAGATTAGTGCAGATTCTTCAGTGGGGATAGTATAGGCTTCATCGTATGAGCATAAAGCTGTAGTCTGTGCTCCACCAAGTGCTGCTGCAAGACCGTAGTATGCACCTCTTACGATGTTGTTCATAGGTTGCTCTTTAGTTAGGCCTGAACCGCCACCACCAAATAGACCACGGAAGAAGAGAACTTTACTGTCTTTTTTACCTGCACCATATCTGTTTTTTAAATTCTTTGCCCATATCTTCCGTGCTGCTCTTAATTTTGCAACTGTCTCCCAGATATTGCCGTAGATATTTATGTTAAACGAGAAACTTCCGACAAAATCATCAATATCAAGACCCCTCTTTAAAACCTCATCTATATAGGTATTGGCAATCTGAATTGCGTAAGCTATCTCTTGTGCAGGGGTAGCACCAGATTCTCTAATATGGTAGCCGCATATACTCACAGGGTTACATTTGGGAAGCTCTTTGACAGAGTATTCGATGGTGTCTCCGATAAGTTTTACACCATGTCGGGGTGGGTAGATCCAAGCTCCTCTGCCGATTATCTCTTTTAAGATGTCGTTTTGAGGAGTTGCACTTATGACATTTTTTGAGTATCCATATCTCTCTGCAACTGCCTGATACATTGCAAGCATTATTGAGGCAACAGCATTTATTGTGAGTCCAGAACCTATTTTTTCAAGAGGTATATCTTTAAATGCTATTTCAAAATCGAGTAGAGTATCAACAGCCATTCCAACTCTTCCCACTTCACCTTCAGCTTCAGGAGAATCGGAATCGTATCCCATTTGAGTGGGTAGATCAAATGCAACATTTAAACCATTCTGTCCATTTGCTATTAATAATTTGAATCTTTCATTTGTCTGAGCAGGTGTCCCAAAACCTGAATATTGTCTCATTGTCCAACCTCTGCTCCTATAACCGAGAGGATGAATCCCTCTTGTAAAAGGGTAGTCCCCCGGGTCACTGAGGTCTTTATCGTAACTAAAATCTAATTTTGCAAGGTCGTCAGGGGTGTAAAGAGGTTTTACTTTAATACCTGAAAGATACTCAACTTCTACTATCTTATCTTTTTTATCTTTTATATATTTTGCTACACCCATTTTGACTCCTCTATATTTTTTATAACTTTGAATTGAGAGTATTATTTAAGAAGGATAAAGTTTTTTTTAGAGGGGTTCCACCCGGAAAAACGCCTTTAACTCCAATTTTTTTCAGTAATTCTATATCTTTATCAGGAATTACTCCACCTACAAAAACAACTATGTCATCTGCTTTATTCTCCCTTAATTTCTCGATAATTTTGGTAGAGTAGTATAGGTGAGCACCTGATAATATTGAGAGACCTAAGGCATCAACATCTTCTTGTATTGCTGTAATAACTATTTGGTCAATAGATTTGTGGAGACCTGAATATATAACCTCAAATCCTGATTCTCTCAAAGCATGGGCAACTATCTTTGCTCCTTTATCGTGACCATCAAGACCCGGCTTTGCAATTAAGATTCTAAAATGTTTATTCATTTGGAAAAACCTTTGTTTGTATGGTGTTAAGATTTACTCTTTTTAATATTAAACTCACCATCGCATATTTCAGTGAGCACCCCACACATTTCATCTGGATAATTTATGAATGAATACCTGTTGCCAAAAAGTTCTCTCGGTTTTTCATCAATCAGTTTATAACCTTTATCTTTTAGCTCTTTGATCTTAGATGGGACATTATCTACACCGTAAGATATTAAGAAAACACCTTCACCCCTTTTATTTATAAACTTTGCAACTTCACCATCAGGGGTAGTTGATTCCATGAGCTCTATTGCAACTTCTCCAAGGTAGTATCTTGCAACTTTTATCTTTTCACTTTCAGCTATGTATTCGGAGTGAAGCTCCAATCCAAGCACATCTTGATAAATTTTCTTCCCTTTTTCGAGATCTTTGACTGCTATACAGATATGATCT
Organism: Candidatus Methylomirabilis sp.; assembly: GCA_020722945.1. Classification (GTDB taxonomy): domain Bacteria; phylum DYJV01; class DYJV01; order DYJV01; family DYJV01; genus DYJV01. Next base: position 24,800 of record DYJV01000017.1, read on the forward strand.
ATTTTTTTTGTTTTCATGACCCCTCTTAATTTTTATCTATTTTTTTGAGTAATTTCTTTTAAAACTTTGTCAGGTGTTATGGGAAAATCTTTTATCCATACACCTATTGCATCAAAAACAGCGTTACCTACTGCCTGAAAACCGTTCATTGAACCGAAAAGTCCTGCTTCCTTTGCTCCAAAAGGACCTTTAGGATCATTGGTAATTACTACATCAGCATAAATTTTGTCAGGGACATCGAGAGATGTAGGTATTTTGTATTCGAGGAAATCGGGATTTAACATCTGACCATTGTCCCATAAATGTTCTTCAAGAATTGTAGATACACCACCAGAAGCAACAGAACCTTCATACTGCCCCTCAACTCCCTTTCTATTGATAGGGTATCCACAATCTTGGAAACCTGTTGCCTCGACAATATTGACATTGCCGGTATATCGGTCAATTTTCACCTCCATTATATTTGCACCAAAACTGAAAGTTGTTGCCTGTTGACCAATAGGATTTTTGACCCACTCTCTGTCGTTGGATACTTCAGGCATATAATGCCCCCTCCCCATAATATGTCTATCTTCTATCAACCCTTTCCTCACAACAGCATGAAGTGGGAGTTTAAGGGCTGGATCCTTTTTTGAAAAAACAACTTTATCACTTATATCAAGCTCTTTAGTGCTGCATTTGAGGATCTCTGATGCAAGTTTTACTATCTGTTTTCTTGCATCTTCACACGCTTTTTTGACAGCATTCCCACCTACAAGGACAGCTGCTTGAGAGTATGCTCCAACATCAAGAGTTGTAACTTCTGTATCAGCAGCAACAATATGTATCTCATCTGTGGGGACTCCAAGCACTTCTGATGCTATTTGAACCATAGCATGGTAGTTCCCTTGTCCATTATCAACAACACCTGTAATTATAGTAGGGTAGCCATCTTCATTAAACTTTACAAAACAGCTTGAACCACCCCTTATCCCCATAGGGAATCCACACATCATACCATTTGCACCCATTCCAATGCCTTGGTATGCTGGGAGTTTACCCCTTTTGGAACCCCATTTGGATTTTTTTGAAGCTCTTTTTATGGCATCAGATAAACCACAGCTAAAAATTTTTGACTTAGTTGCCTGATATTCACCTTTTTTAAGTGCGTTTCTCAATCTTATCTCAACAGGATCGATATTGAGCTTATTTGCTATCATATCAAGCTGCATACCTAATCCTCCCAAAAATGCTCTTCCATGGCAACGATACATACCTCGTATCGGTTTGTTGGTGTAAACCCGATAACTATTGAGTCTGACATTTGGAAGTCTGTATGTCTCCTCCCATACAAGAAATGGAACAGATGCAGCTATTGGTCCTGTGCTTGAATATCCCCCACCATCCATGATAACTTTTATATCTTGAGCTATTATCTCTCCATCTTTACTGACTCCAGTCTTTACATTCATAACCATATCGTGGACTTGTCTTGTGCAAGTCATGCTCTCTTCCCTTGAATACACTATCTTTACAGCTCTTTTTGATTTTATAGAAAGGAGAGATGTTATAAAATCGAGAGGGAATATATCTGATCTCCCCCCAAAAGCTCCACCAATTGCTGGGCGACGGACAATAACTTTATTGAGCGGCATATGAAGAAGATTAGATAGAGCTTTTGCTTTTGTATGTGGAGATGCATTAGGTATCCACAATTCAAGTATTCCATCACTTCTGTAATTAGCAACTACGGCATAATTTTCAAGCATACCGTAAGTTTCTCCATTTGAGGTGAATCTCTCCTCACTGACAAGATAAGATTCAGCAAAACCTTTTTCCACATTGCCAACTTCGATCTTAACATGAATATTTATGTTGTTTTTGAAATCGTTGTGAATTAATGGTGCTCCATCTTTGATAGACTCCTCTGCGTCAAATATTGCAGGTAGTGGCTGATAGTCAACTTTTATAAGATTAATGGCTTCAATAGCTGTCTCCTCATCAATAGCAGCAACAGCGGCAACTTCCTCCCCTATAAATCTGACCTTATCTGATGCGATTAACTGGTGATCTCGTGTATATTTGAATACTCCCCACTTCTCCCCAAATGTATCATCTCTTGTAACAACAGCTTTCACTCCGGGTAATTTTTCTGCTTTTGATGTGTCTATATTTTTTATGATAGCGTGAGGATAAGGGGAGTGTAATACTTTGCCTACAAGCATTTTAGGTATTTTGATGTCAGCAGTGTATAGAGCCTCTCCTGTTGCCTTTTGTGGTGTATCTATACGAGGTATACTTTTCCCGATTATTTTGTATTTTGGCATTATATCCTCCAGAATCTTGAAAAGTTAGGACAATTTTGAAGCTTCTTCAATTGCGTCAGTTATCTTGATGTAGCCAGTGCACCTGCATATATTCCCTGAAATAGCTTCTCTTATCTCATTGCGGGATAGTTTACTTCTTTTCTGTTCTATAAGTGAAAGCCCTGTAAGTATCATTCCTGATGAGCAGAATCCACATTGAATTGCATGATTTCTGATAAATGATTCTTGTATTGGGTGAAGTTTACCATCAACGGCAACACCCTCTATAGTTCTTATCTTTTTATGCTCTACCTCAACAGCAAGTATGAGGCATGCTCTCATAGGCAGACCGTCAATGAGGACAGTGCATGCTCCACAACTTCCATCGTCACAACCCTCCTTTGCACCAGTAAGATCAAGCCTATTTCTTAAGACATCAAGCAACGTTTCGTTGGGGAAAATCTCTAATTCATAAATATCGTTGTTGATATTTAGATATATCTTCCTCTTATCCATTTGTAACTCCAAAATTATCGATGATTTTTTGAAATAAAGTTGTAGATAGTAATTTTCTATGCTCTGGAGTAGAGGGCATATTGGCAATAGGTTTTGGTTGTTTCTCTATGATTGAGGTGATTTTACCTAATCTATCTTTTGAAAAATTGGTTATATCTATTGTAATAGGTTGTGAATCAACTGCATTTAAGACTATCCTCATATTTGAAGGATTATCCTTGCTATAACCTACGGCAACTCCTGAAAGTGGGTAGTCTATAGAATTTCTCAATCTAAATTTTTCGTAAAATGATATTTTGGTTGAAATATTTTTGAGGATCAGTTGTGTAACTACTTCGTTTGTTTTTAGGATATTAGGTTTTGTGCCATCTCCTGTATAAAAATCTTTAAGTGGAATTGTTCTAAAAGTTTCTCCATTAAATATTTCGAGCTCAGCATCAACTGAAATTAGCATTGGTGGGAGATCAGCACTAAATACCGCAAAGCATTTTTTGGAACCGGGCAAGGCATTGCATACATTGCCACCCAGCTTGTAGCAAGGTTTACGGCTGCTTCTCCAATTTGCAGATTGGTTGTAGTATAGACATCTTGTATCAAGAGAGATATTCCCACCGATAGTTGCTCTGTTTTGTAAAGGTGGAGCGGCAATAAGTTTCCCTGCTATTGCAAGAGATGGGAATACTTTTTTTATAATCGGAGAGTTAATTATTTCAGAAATAGTGGTCAAAGAGCCTATCAAAAGGGTATCACTCTCTTTTTTATAATTGATAAATCTCATCTCATCAATTTTTGAAAGAGATACAAGGAGATCTAAATTTGGATATAAACTTTTTTTTATGTTGGGAATAATCTGTGTGCCGCCTGCAGAGTATAAATATCTACTACTGTTTTTTAGAAGAAAGAATGAAAGCTCTGAGATAGTGAGAGGAATGACTACATCAAACTTTGATGGTAATCCCATAATGCCCCCTGCCAAAGAAATATGTATACATAAAATATTATTTTAATTGGCATTATAATATAAAAATTTTTTTGTCAATAAAATTTTTATAAAAATATTATAGCTGTAACATACTATATTTTTTGTGTTTTTTTGATATTATTGAAAAATTTTTCTTGACAACTAACATTGTTTTAAGTATGTATGTATACATAAAAATGCAAAAATAGAGGTTTTAATGGAGACTTCCCATTTATTTTCAAAGGTTACAGTTCTTGCATTGGAGCAGGCTATAGTGGTTCCTTACTTTACCTACAAGATGGTTATAGATGGAGCAAATGTTATAAGATTGGAACACCCTATAAATCACGACCCAAATAGATTAGTTGGTGATAGAGTGATTGACGAAGATAAGATGAATAGCTATTTTCTCACTATTAACAGTGGCAAAAAGTGTGTTACCCTAAACCTTAAATCTAAAAAGGGGCAGGCTCTTTTATACGATATGATCAAATCTCTCGATGTAGATATTTTTATAACCAACCAATTACCTAAAAATTACGATACTCTTGGTATAAGTTATGACAAGATCTCATCAGTAAAAGAAGATATTATCTGGGTTGGTGTTACAGGTTTTGGCAAAGATAGCAATGAGGGAGCATACGACCCAATACTTCAAGCAAGAGCTGCTCTTATGGATCTCACAGGTGAAGCGTCTGGTGACCCTCAGGTTATAGGTATTCCACTACCCGATATGGGAAGCAGTGAGCAAATTTATGGACTTGTGATGAAAGCTCTTTTTAAAAAAGCTGTTACCTCCAAAGGTAGCAGGATAGATTTTTCAATGTTCAGAAGTAGTGTGAGTTGGCATGCTATTAATATCCCGATGGTCTCTTCATTCAACAAAAAGATTACAAGAAGGGGTAATACTCACGAATTTTTTGCACCTGTATCTGTCTACAAAACAAAAGATTCCTACATTTATATTGCTATTGGAAACAATCGGCAATGGGAAGATTTTTCCAAACTTCAAACATTCTCCTCTCTTGATATTCCAGATTATAAGCTTAATGAAGGTAGGATAAAAGATGTTACTAATCTTAACAACAAAATCAACAAAATCACCTCTTCACTTTACACTGATGAGCTTCTGCAAATGTTAAAAGAGATAACTGTCCCTTCATCTAAGATAAACTCTCTTGAAGATCTATTGTCAGACCCCCATTTGGATAATAAATTCCTAAAAAGTATCGATAAAGATAAAAATTTAGAGATCAAATTATCTCCACCTGCTTACGATACAGATTTTATAAATGATTCAAGGACTTTATCTTTTCCGCCAAGATTAGGTGAGCATAATATCGAGATATACAGAGATATCCTCAAAATATCAGATGACCAACTTTTACAATTAAAAAATGAAGGGGTGATATGACACCCTCTTTTGAGGATTAAGATGGAGAATATATTACAATTTATAATTTCAGGGATTACAACAGGGAGTATATATGCTTTGATAGCATTAGGATTCTCTGTTATTAACAATTCAACCGGCATTGTCAATATACTTCAATGTGAGTTTATAACTTATGGCGGGATGCTCACAGTTACATTTTATCTCTTCTCAAAATTTCCACTTCCGTTGGCAATAATATTTTCAGTTATAGTTGTTGCAATTTTTGCAGGTCTTTTTGAACGTTTAATAATAAGAAATTCAAAATCAAAAGATATTATGCTTCTGATATTCATAACCATTGGAGCTTCGATATTCTTTAAAGGGCTTGCTCTTCTTATTTGGGGTTCAGACCCTTTTACTATACCATCTTTCTCTGGTGAGCAGATTATAAAATTTTTGGGGGCTGTGATTATTCCGCAAAATTTATGGATATTAGGTATTACTTTTGTTACCGTAACTCTTTTACATCTTTTCTTTAAAAATACAATTACAGGAAAAGCTATGAGAGCTGTCTCTATCAATAAAAAAGCAGCAGAGATTGTTGGGATAAATATCAATAAGATGATATTCTTGTCATTTGTAATAAGTGGATTTCTTGGTTCAATTGCAGGCATAATAATAGCACCTATCACTACCACTTCCTACGATATAGGATTTATGCTTGGGCTAAAAGGTTTTGCTGCTGCTATACTTGGTGGTTATGGTAGTATGGCAGGTTCTGTTGTCGGTGGTTTGCTTCTTGGAATCCTTGAAAGCATAGGTGCAGGTGAAATTTCCTCAACTTACAAAGATGTAATTGCTTTTGTTGTTCTTATCCTCATCCTTTTTATTAAACCAACAGGTATTTTAGGCAGCAGATATGTTGACAAAGTTTAAAGATAATTTTCTTTACCAACTAATTTTTACTATTATCGTGTCCTTTATCCTCTATATCTGTATAAAGAGTAACTATCTAATATTGGTAATGAATATTATAGGTTTAAATGCAATTATAGTCATAGGTATCAATCTCCTCGTAGGTTATGCAGGTCAAATTTCACTTGGACATGCAGCTTTTTACGGTATAGGGGCATATAGTTCAACTATTCTTACCACAACTTACAGTTTTAATCCATGGCTTGCTCTCATACTTGCCGCAATTATCACTGCTGTTTCTGCTTTTATTATAGGGAAACCATCTCTCAAATTAAAGGGGCACTATCTTGTTATGGCAACACTTGGTTTTAATATGATTGTCTCTATTATTCTTGTTCAATGGGAAGAGTTTACAGGTGGACCTTCAGGGATACCGGGAATACCGTATCTTAAAATAGGTGATTTTGTGTTTAATTCAGATAAAAAGTTTTTTATACTTATTTTGATATTTTTAATCTTATCATTAATTACTGCTCACAATCTTGTTAATTCAAGAGTTGGACGGGGGATACGCTCTTTACATAGTAGTGAAATTGCAGCCGCATCATTGGGTATAGATGTAAGTGAGTATAAAATAAAAATTTTTGTTTTGAGTGCTGTTCTTGCAAGTATCTCAGGGAGTTTGTATGCTCACTACTTTACTTTTATAAGTCCCAAATCTTTTGATATAATTTTTTCAATAAAAATTATTATAATGTCTATCTTTGGTGGGATATCCACTATCTGGGGAGCATTGATAGGTAGTGCAGTATTGACAATACTTGGAGAAGTGCTAACAATTATTGAAGATTTCTCCACTATTACATTAGGGTTGATACTGATATTTACACTTATGTTTATTCCTGAAGGTGTTGTAGGTTACATAAAAAAAAGGATAAAATAGTATTTAAAATAAAGGATTATTAGATTGAAGGTTTTAGAGGTAAAAAATATCTACAAAAGTTTTGGTGGGCTGATGGCTTTATCAAATATAACATTTGATATTGATGATGCTTCAATTACATCTATAATTGGTCCAAATGGAGCAGGCAAATCAACGCTTATCAATGTAATATCTGGTATATATAAGCCTGATAAAGGTTCAGTATTTGTTGGAGGTAGAGAGATTACAGGTGTCCCATTACATCGGATAAATAGGTATGGAATAAAGAGAACATTTCAGAATATTCAGATATTTTCAAATCTTACAGTCATCGAAAATATAATGCTTGGTTTTCATTCTGTTACAAAATATGAATTTATAAATTGTATCTTAAACCTCAAATATGTAAAAGATCAGGAGGAGTTTATTAAGATTGAGAGCAGAAATATACTCAAGCAGTTCAAGATGGAGCATTTTGCTGATAAGTATGCGTCGGAGCTACCTTATGGGCAGCAAAAGAAGCTTGAAATTGCAAGGACAATTGCTGCTAATCCAGATATTATCTTTCTTGATGAACCTGCAGCAGGTCTCAATATTTCAGAAACAAAGGAGATAAGTGAAATTATCATAAGATTAAAGATGAATGGCAAATCTATTATATTGATAGAGCACGATATGAATATGGTTATGGATATATCTGATAAGATAGTTGTTCTTAATTTTGGAGAAAAGATAGCAGAAGGTTCATCTTACGATATACAAAATAATATTGATGTTATCTCCGCATATCTTGGAAAATCGTTTAACAATAAAATGGAGTAAACTTTGTTAGATGTAACCAATGTTTCCACATATTATGGGCAGATAGAAGCTGTAAAGGATGTATCGATTTCTATCAAAAGTGGTGAAATAATCTCAATAATAGGGAACAATGGAGCAGGGAAAACTACACTTATAAATACAATTTCAGGGTTAATAAAACCTAAAAAAGGGAGTATCACTTTTAATGGTGTTGAGATAACAACTTCTACTGTCAATAAGATAGTAAATTTGGGGATAGTCCAAGTTCCTGAGGGGAGAGAAGTATTTTCATCCCTGACTGTAAAAGAGAATCTTGAGTTGGGAGCTTATTCAAGATACAAAAAGGAAAGCAAGGAAGATATATCTGAATCTCTTGAAGATATTTATATGTTATTCCCTATTTTAAAGATGCGGGAGAAGCAGGTTGCAGGGACATTGAGTGGGGGTGAGCAGCAGATGCTTGCAATTGGCAGAGGTTTGATGTCAAAGCCTAAACTTATGCTCCTTGATGAGCCATCTTTGGGTCTTGCTCCACTTGTGGTTGAAGAAGTCTTTGAAACAGTAAAAAAGCTTAATAAAAGTGGGACTACTTTTATAATAGTTGAGCAGAATGCTTTTACTGCTCTTAAATATTCAGAGAGAGCTTATATTTTTGAATTAGGTAAAGTTGTTCTTCAGGGGAATTCAAGGGATCTTCTCAATGATCCAAAGATTGAGGAGTCATTTCTCGGTAAAAAAGCTATCAAAATTAAATCTGGAGGTTACGATGCCTGATGAATACAAGCTATTTAGAGAATCTGTAAGAAGATTCGTTGATAATGAGATAAAACCTTATGCTCAAGAGTTTGAAGATCGAAAAGAGTTTCCGATGCCACTTTTCAAAAAAATTGCAAAGATGGGTTATTTCGGTATCAGGTATCCTGAAGAGGTTGGAGGTAGCTCCGGAACAGCAACTATGTTTAATATTTTATGTGAAGAGCTTGCGAGGGGTTATATGAGTATTGCAGCGATAACAGCGATGCAGTGCTTGATGGGGACAAATTTTATCTTTAAATATGGGACAAAAAATCATCATGATAACTATCTTAAACCTGCTATTAGAGGTGAAAAGATAGCAACATTTGCATTGACAGAGCCTGATGCAGGTAGTGATCTTTCGAATATAAAGAGTATTGCTGAGCGAAAGGGTGATAGATTCATCATAAATGGTAGTAAAACATGGATTACTAATTCATCTGTTGCTGATTTTTTTACGGTTTTGTGTCTGACTGACAGAGAGAAGAGGCTAAAAGGTGCAAATTTTTTCTTAATTCCAAAAGAGGTAAAAGGGCTTACTGTTTCAAAAAAATTTGATAAAATTGGGACAAAATCTGCTGAAAATTCTGAAATATTTCTATCTAATGTTGAAGTTCCTATCGAAAATATGCTTGGGCAAGAGGGTAAAGGGATGAGTAACCTCCTCCAAATCCTTTCAGAGATAAGGACAATGACAGCTGCACTCAGTCTTGGATTGCTCCGAGCTGCTTTTGAAGAGAGCAGGAGATACTCCAAACAGAGAGTTCAGTTTGGTAAACCGATAGGTAGTTTTCAGTTGATCCAATCCAAATTGGCAAATATGGCTACAGATATAGAAGTTTCAAAATGTTTCCTTTATAAAGTTTCAAAGATGATTGATAATGGTGAGAAGTGTGAGAAAGAAGCCTCAATGGCTAAATATTTTATATCTGAAGCTGCATGTAGAGCAGTAGACCAAGCTACGAGAATTTTTGGAAGTTATGGATTTTCATCTGAATATCCGGTTGGTAGATTTTTTACAGATTCAAGATTTCTCCTCTTTGGCGGAGGGACATCAGAGATATTACAGAATAATATTGCAAGGGAAATATTGGAGGATAATTAATTTATAGATGACAAAAAAAGAGCAGATATATAAAGATTTAAAGAAAAAATTGCTTGAATCAAAGATAAAGAGTTACGATGTCTTAAAGGAGGAGGAGCTTGCCGCAAAATATAAAATTAGCCGAACTCCTATTAGGGAAGCACTCCAGCTTCTTGATAAAGAGGGTTTTCTAAAAAAGGTAAAGAAAGTAGGGTATATGCTCTGTCCACTTTCAAAAAAAGACCTTAACGAGATAATTGGGATAAGAAGTATTCTTGAAAGTTATGCAGCATATCTTGCCACTATAAACTATGAAAAGAGTGTTATTGATAAATTAAATAAAATAAATGAAAAAGCGTATCAAACCATTCTCAATAATGATTTTGAGAGTTTTTTTAAGATCAATTCAGACTTTCACGAAACTATATACAATGCAAGTGGGAATCAGAGGTTGATACTCCTTATAAAAAATTTAAATGAAAATTTCATCAGGTATAGAGTGATGCTGCTCAAAGTAAAAAAGATGCCTGAGATTTCATACAACGATCATCTTGAGATGATAGATGCGATGGAGAGCAGAAATGCTGATAAAGTTGAGAAACTTGTAAAAGAGCATATTATAAAGGGTGGGAAGATCCTTATAGATCATATCAATAGTAGTGATATTGAGATATTTGGTTAGCTTTTTCTTGTATTTAGAGTGTTCTTTTAAGATTTTATGCTCTTCTCAATTATAAGGTAGTTTCCTGCTGGAATCCCATAAATTTTTTTGATAAATAGCTCACACCTATCGAGATAATGTTTACCCTTGTTAAAAATTTTTATTAACACTTTTTGTGGTGCTCCTACCATAAAAGAGTAGCAAATTGGTATATTATCTACTATTTTATAGTTACTCCCAAATGCTTTGTTTAAAATTTTATTCATATCACCCAGAGTATAGAATTTGTAAAATTTTAGTTTGTTCTTAAATGCAAGGTCGCTCCTAACGTTTGAACCCCACTTTGGAAGAGAGAGACCGAAAAAAAAGTAGCTAAAAAAAGCAAGGCTGTATCTTCTTGGAACTCCCAATATTAGTTTACCATTTGGTTTGATCACTCTAAATATCTCTTTGAGTGTTTTTTCAGGTTTTTCAAGATGCTCCAAAACTCCGTAGATTATCACTGTATCAAGGTGGTTATCTTTAAAGGGGAGAGTGTTCATATCACCATTTATAGGGAGAAATTGAGATGAGTATCCATTGATATCTGCTCTATGAGATGCTGTTTGTAGCATTGCATTTGAAAAATCTAAACCTACCATCTCTGATACACCATTTTTTATGTAAACTTGGACAATTTGACCATTGCCGCAGCCAAATTCAGCGATCTTTGAATTTTTTGCAATATGTTTATTTACAATGTATTCAACAGGTTTCTCAACGCTTTTTTTAAAAACCCATCCTTCAAAATCAGAGTTTGCCCTCCCTGAAAGGTCAACTATTCCGTAGTATTTCGAAATCTTTTCATGTGTATCTTTTATAACTTTTGAATAATTATCTAACTTCCCATTCATGTTCTATCCTTAAAAATCCGAGTTCTTCAGAGTTTTTTGAAATTTCAAAGTTTATACCTTTACTATCGTAAGTGAGATTGGCTGTTTCATCTATTACTGCAAAAATTATCTGATATTTACCATTAGTAAAAGGATTTTTGTTTATCAAAAATGAGACTTCCCCCTCTTTTTTTCTGATAATTTCCAAATTATCGTGAAAAGTCGATGTTCCAAAACATACAGTCCCATCCTCTCTCATTATAACTAATCCAGCGTGTATTGGAAGATTCATCTTGTTTTCGAATCTCATTGAAACTTTTATATCTTCACTATTTTGATAGAGATTTTTAGCAATAGTTACAGATTTGACAGTTACAAGTGGATTATTATCCGCTTTTACGATATTTTTTTCTCCTTTGTTTGCAGATGCCTCTTCATAATCACTTACAACATCAAATACATTACCTATCTTTCTGATACTCCCATTTTCAATCCATACTGCCCTATTGCAGATATGGGTGATATGATACATGTTGTGTGAGCAGAATATGATATTTTTACCAGCTTGTTTGAATTCAAGTATTTTATTTAGACTTTTCTTCTGAAAATATCCATCACCAACGGACAAAGCCTCATCAATTATGAGTATGTCTGGATCAGCACAAGTTGCTACTGAGAATGCAAGTCTGACATACATTCCTGAGGAGTAAGTTTTTACAGGCTGGTTAATAAAATCTCCCAATTCAGAGAATGCAACAATCTCATCAAATTTATTTTGGATATCTTTATTTGAAAGGGATAATAGCTTCCCTGCAAGGTAGATATTTTCAGCACCTGTGAGCTCAGGGTGAAACCCTGTGCCAAGCTCTAAGATAGGGGAGACTCTCCCTACGATTTTAAATTCTCCATGAGAGGGGGTAAGTGTTTTTGATAAAATTTTTAAAAGTGTGCTTTTTCCAGCTCCATTGTTCCCAATGATACCTAAGGTTTCACCCTTTGGAATTGTCAGATTGATATCTTTAAGTGCCCAAAACTCCCTATGGTAGCTTTTCCTGAAAATTAGCTCTTTTAGCCTATCTTTTGGATTTGAGTAGATAGTATAATATTTACTTATATTTTTTAAAGAAACAACTGTTTCTATCATATTTTATGGTAACTTTCACACGATGGAGTTTTTTCGTAACAGATATTGTCGGTAATATTTTTCGTTAAAATTACCCCACCACCCCATATATCGCAATTTGAACATAATTTTATCTTGTTTGTCAACTTTTTCTGATGTAACTCTCTAAAATTATTAAATTTATCGTTGTTGAAAATTGTAACAATGCTCTCTTTTATGACATCACCCATACACTCGTCAAGATTGTTATCTTCACAGCACAACCCAACTTTGCCATCAAAACTTATTACAAATTGGTTAAATAGGTGAGGGCAGGGTGATGGCTCTATCCCGCTTAATCCCAAGATTTTGCTGCCTATGGGTCTAAATTTTGAAAAGATAACTTTGTTCACCTTTGGTAACCATCTTTTGAGGTAATTATCTTTTTCACTCTCCATATCGGGATAAACCACCATATTCATTGTGATATAAGGCTTTTGAGAGTTCAAACTCTCTCTTTTTTTGATAAGGTAATCTATATTTTTCTCAATTTTATTAAGGTCTGTGTGCTGCCTGAAGTAACTATGTTTCTCTGGATCTGTCCCATCTACGCTAAAAGCTATCCAGTCAATTCCGATAGATAAGACTTTATCACTCCATTCTGGTGTAAAAAGCATTCCATTACTCATAAAACCGAGATATATATTTTTAAATTTTTTTGTAAAGATAAGTAGCTCTTCGAGTTCTTTGTAAAGGAGTGGTTCACCAGCACCATGTGTAAGGAGTGTAACAGGAGTCCCCCATTCACCGATCTCTTGGACAACTTTTCTCCATATGCTGCTTTGCATATGTCCGAGAGCTCTCCTCTTTTCGACACCTACTCCGTGGAAGTGACAATATCTACACCTTATATTACAAAAATTTGTAACTTCAAGTATAACCTCTTTTGGATAAATCAATTTTCTGCTCGCCCCCTTTTCACACTTTTGATATATATCTCATCTGCATAGATTGGAATGATTGGGAATAGTAATTTTGATAAGATATTATCAAATTTCTGGATAATATCACTCTTTGAAAGATTAAAAAATGGGTTTAGCCCAAACTTTACACTCAAAATATCAAAATTTGCTCTCTCTATTAAGATTTGTATCTCTTTATACGAGTATTCCCTTATATGTCCAAAAGTAGCACCATATCTTCCTGTCTCAATGTCAGGATTTACTTGTCTGCCTGTAATAAATCTTGCTATATTTGAAAGTCTTGAAAGGTTGGGAGTTGATATAATCAATTCACCACCAAATTTAAGGCATCTATGTATCTCTGATAAGGTAGGTATAACCTTTTCAGGATATAGATGCTCGATTACATCACAGAAAAATATCTTGTCAAAGGATAAATCTTTAAATGGTAAGCCGTTGTTAAGGTCTTGGAATGTTAGATTTATTTTGTTACTCTCTAATAGTTGGAGATATTCACTGTTGAGAAACTCTCTGCTTGGGTGTTCAGTGGTAAAAATATCACCACCTTTAAACTTTAAAGCAAAAGTAAGTATCCCGTAGCCAACTCCTATTTCAAGAATTGTAGAATTTTTGAAATCTCTCAGACTTGAAATATTGAGTATTTTAAGATAGTGTTCAAACCATACCTTTTGATAAAGTGTATCGTGAGTTGGAATATTAAATTTGTGAAAAAAGGGTGAGAGTTGTTCAACTGCCTGTTGAAGAAAAGTTCTATTCATAAAAATTATACTCTCCTTAATCGGAATAGCCATGAGAATGTTTCGAGAGAGTTTGTGTCAGCATCAAAATTGCCTTTAAGTTTTTCAATAAAATCATCTGCAAATTGTGGTATTGGCAACTTTTGAGGTTGGAGTATCTCGATTTTAAAATTTGACTCTTCAAAAAGCTCCCTAATACCACTTTCAGTAAAAAATCTTATATGTCCGACACATAAATTCCCAAATGGTAGATATTCAAATTTTCCATTTATAAGGTCAAATATATTTGACCAATGCCCGATATTTGGGATGCTCCCGATCAGCACGCCTTGATTTTCAAGGATATTATAACATTTTTTAACTACTCCCCAAGGATTGTAAAGGTGCTCAAGTATATCAGCACATATTATCGTATCAAATTTCTCTTTGATTTCTAATTTTTCGATATCTCCAGTAATAATTTTATCGTAAATATCTTCTGTTTTTTTGGAGAGTTCGGAAGATAGTTCTACCCCTGTTATCTTGATTTTACCTCTAATTTCCTTTAATCTTTTCCCAAAATTGCCAGAGGCACAACCTATATCGAGTAAGTTTGTAGACTCTTCAGGTATCAAGTGAAACAAATCAGCTCTATCAGCTTCAAATACATTTCCAAATCGATGAACAAATGCACCTTTTACTATACATTTGGTTACTGTGTTATTGAAAATTTTATTTATTGGGATATCTTGTGGAACTTTTCTTCTATCCACTGCAAATAAAAATGGATCGGGTGAATCACTCTCTGTGAGTCTAACACCATAATTAAGTTTCTCTGAGAAATGGTCAAAGGTTGTAAAATTAATATAATCTGGAGGGGAGTCCTCTAACTGCTCTATATTTGATGAGAATTGAGAAGTTGCAAAAGCAACTGCAAATTTGCTATCAAGAGCTTTTTGTAGGAAGAGCTTTGAATTTGCTGATGGAACAGATAATGGATCTAAAAAAAAGATTAATTTGTCAGAAGAACTCTTCAAATCAGCAATACTTTCATCACCATTTATTAATGATGTTTTACATCTCCACTGCTTCTCAATCTTTTTTCTACAAAATTTGTAACCAAAATTTATTTCAAAGATATCAGAAGTAGCGGGGTGAATTATAAATGTATCGATATTATATGACATCTACAAAACCTGTTTTCAGTTTTTTAAAGACCTTCATCCCTATTGCGAAAATAATCAATGAAAATAGGAAACTCCACAGTAGTGAATATTGAAAATCAAATTTACCTGTAAGGATAATATCTCTATAAATTTCAACAAATCCTGTAAATGGATTTATCTTGATTATAAATTGAAAATTCTCAGGGATCATATAAATTGGGTATACGATAGGAGTTGCATAAAACCATACTTGAAAGAGAATGCTAAATATCTGGGTGATATCCTTTATGTAAGTAGTAAATGAAGCGAGGATCAGGCTGATACCGATACCCATGAGTATCTGGAAAAAAAGTATAAATGGGATATAAATTATAGTGAGTGGCAAGAATATACCTGATTTTGTATAGTTGTAAATTCCATAAAGTATTATAAAAAGTAAAAAACCTGAAAAATGAATTATCGTAGCTGATAAATTTACACTTATAGGGAGAGCTTCAAGAGGAAAGGGGATTTTTTTGACAGCTTCAGAGTTTTCGAATATAATAGTGGAACTTCTCATGCAACCTTCCTGAAATCCGATCCAAGGAAAGAGTGCTATTATCAGAAAGATAAAGAAAGATTCAGTCCCTGCAATGGGTCCAAGTTTTATCTTGAATATAACAGAGAATATAAAGTAGTATATTCCTATTAGAAATATAGATTGAAAAAATACCCAAGATATCCCCAATAGGCTGCCTGCATACCTTGTTTTGAGGTCTTTTTTGGTAAAAAATATTATAAAATTGATTAAGTTAATTAAGTTGGACATATAGTTTATACGTTTTTAAAGATATCCTTTCATAATCACATGCTCTTTCTACTTTTTAAGTTCTTTTAGTATCAACAACCGTAATATGTCAAGAAAATTTACCTGTCTGTAGCAGGTAGATACTTTTTTAAATACACTCTCTTTTAACACTCTGCCTATCAGCCTGCCTATTGGTAGGTAGTTGAGAGGATTATTAATGTTAAATTGAGAATGTTAAATTATTTTTTCCAACCCCTATCATCTAAATCCTAACCCCTGTCATTTCAAACCTGCCCTATCTCCTCCCTTGAGCGTTAATAAACATAGGCAGGTGTGGCGTTTAATTCCCCTCTACTCAAGGGGTGGCACCGTTAGGTGACGG
>DYJV01000162.1 GCA_020722945.1 Candidatus Methylomirabilis sp.
TGGAGCGGCTAGTGAGAATATAGTGATGGAGTTACTTGGATATGACAAATAAAAACATTTGGATAATCAATGAATACGCCGGAAGTCCATATCACGGTATGGAGTTTAGACATTACTATTTGGGTAAAGAGCTTGTAAAATCCGGTCACAAAGTCACAATAATTAGTTCATCTTATTCTCATCTATTCAAACATTTGCCCAAGCAAGGTCGAGAAAATATAGATGGAGTGAATTATCTATGGCTAAAAACTTTCAATTATGGCAATTCCCACGATAAACGCAGAGTACTAAAATGGTTTTTGTTTACATTTAAATGCTTTTTTTTACCTTTTATGCTGAAAAAACCTAATGTCATCATCGTATCTCCGATGGCGCCGTTTCCTATACTTCCTGCTTGGATTTTATCCAAAATATATCGTGCTAAGCTAATCTATGAAGTGAAAGATATATGGCCGCTTAGTATCATAGAGCTTGGTGGCCATAGCCCTGCTCATCCCTTGATCAGGCTGATGAGCTGGTGCGAAAGACTGGCACTTACCAAAAGTGACACAATAGTCTCAAATCTGCAAAATTATGGAGAGCATATCAAAGATTTGGGTCTGAAAAGAGATTTTGAATGGATTAGCAATGGAGTGGATATAGATGAGTTAAGCCAAATAGAGCCATTACCAAAAGAGATACAAATGCAAGTACCAAATGATAAATTTATAGTAGGGTACACAGGAACTATTGGTGTGGCTAATGCATTGGATAGTTTCTTAGAAGCTAGTAAATATATAGATAGTGATGAAATTGTATTTGTGGTAGTTGGCTGTGGTCAAGAAAAAGAGAGACTGATGAAGCTTTATAAAAACTCAAAAAATATAATATTTATAGATAGCATAGCCAAAAAGCAAGTCCAAAGTATGCTTGGTTTGTTTGATGTGTGTTATATTGGGCTTCAAAAAGAAAAATTATTTAAATACGGTGTCTCTCCAAATAAGTTATTTGATTATATGTTTGCGGAAAAACCTATTGTGTATGCAATTGATTCTGGAAAAAGCAATATTGTTCAAATTGCCAATTGTGGCATATCTGTAGAAGCCGAGAATCCACAAGCTATAGCAGATGGCATTATGACGCTTTATAAAATGAGTGACGATGAGAGGGCAAAAATGGGACAAAATGGCAAAGAGTATGTAATGGAGCATTTCAGATATGATAAGCTAGCCAAAGCATACGAAAAATTATTTTAGATAATTTATCTCA
>DYJV01000087.1 GCA_020722945.1 Candidatus Methylomirabilis sp.
TTTTGATGACGCTATTATTATATTTTGATGACGCTATTATTATATTTTGATGACGTTTTGATGACGTCATCAAAACATAATAATACAGGTATAAAGAAATATTTATAATTATAAATAAATATTTATTTATTATCAGCACTCGGTGAGTGAAAATTGATCACAACTTCAGCCATGTGGAAAAGTCTCTCTCGTTTGTATTGTTCCTTTTAAATCTGCTTGCGTTTGCATATTCTGGCGAAATCCAGCCAGTCATTCTGATTTAATCCAGCCATTTTTTAGCACTTTCCAGAATCAGTAGCAGAATTGCCGGAAGTAATGGCCGAATTATTCCGGAACGGGTAACCAAATTGAATACTTGAAAATTAAATTAAATTGGTGTATATTGATAATAGCTTCGTGATACAGATGTTCCGCTGTTAGTCAGTCTATATGCTGCGATAAGTCGGTAAAAACAGAGTTAAAATAGAGTTAAATGCGTCTTTTAAATATTAGAAGTATAGGACTAAGTACGCTGGGGCACAGCAGATTTTAAGCTTGTGGAGATAGTTCATTAGAGTTATCATTGAAGTAAGAAAAAGAATGCTTAGTAAACTAAGCAGAAGTCACAGGGTTTGTCCCGTGGAGTGTCACAATATCAAATCAATAAAAATATAAGAAAGGGTTTTACTATGTTAAATTTAACAACTGAACAACTTAAATCATTGGATGATTTTGTTAAAGAATATATTCAAGCAGAAAATGCCGCAATTGGTTCTCGTTATGATGCAAATGCAAATGTAATTAATAAAAATGTCATCACATTGATTGGTGAAATGGTCAAACCACTATTCATTCAATATAACCGTTATACAAGATATCAGCAAATGGTTAAAGATTTTGGCATAGAGCTGGCTGATGAATATATAAAAGATATTGAAAATGCTCGAATTTATCAGCACGATGAAAGTCATTATTTACCATATTGCTTGAGTATTTCATTATTTCCATTTCTACAAAATGGTTCAAAATGTATAGGTGGTATCACCGAAAGGCCTAAACATTTATCATCATTTTGTGGTGGGTTGATTAATCTCATGAATCAGGTTGCAGCACAGGTTGCTGGTGCTGTAGCCATACCTTCATTATTGGTTTGTTTCGACTTTTTTTCTCGTAAGGACTATGGTGAAAATTATTTAGAAACACATGAAAATGAAATAAAACAAGAACTACAGCATCTAATCTACTATTTAAATGAACCATGTTCCGGTCGTTCTGGACAATGTGTTCGAGCTGATACCACTCAATTGTGGACACCAAGTGGGTTTAAATATCTTCACGAATTAAAAGTTGGGGACGAGTGTTATGTATGGAAAAATGGAAAATATGAAATTGAAAAAATTAAAAAATTAAACATCTATGATTATAATGATGAACTTTTACAATTTTCTGGTAAAAATTATCAACAAACAGTAACTCCAAATCATAGAATTGTTTATAAAAAAGATAACATAGACATTATCGAAATTACAGAAGCACATAATATGTTTGGTCATAGCAAAATTTCTATGCCAGTGTGTGCCAATATAGATCGAGAAGATTATCCAATATCTGATGATTTGTTAATATTATCAACATATGCGCTAACTTATGGTAACATTGAGGTACTAAATGACTATACTCATTATAATGCGATGTCAGCATTGACATATTATGTATCAAAAAATAGAAAATCATATCAAGCCATAATTAACTCACTAAATACACTTCAGATTACATATTCTATAAAATCTGTAAAAAAATCTATAGGGAATTATGACGATGTTGTTGCAATTTCGTTAACACCAACACAATCCAAGGAAATCTTATCCATAATAAATAATACAAAAAAACAAGTTCCAGATTTATTTTTGAAGTTATCATCACGACAAGCAAATATAATTATTAAACATTGGAGTATGTCTGGTGGGCAAGAATTAAAAACAACTCCAAGATTATTACAATGTGACAATCATGAAATTGCTGACAAAGTTCAACAAATCTGTCTGTTGGGTGGTATGGGGAGTAGTATAATAGAACGACAGGGTATTGATCCAAAAAAGACAATCTATGTTTATATATTTTCACAAAAATTTAAACGTGTATCTGAATACAACAAAGTTTTTTATCATGGTAAAGTGTGGTGCCCTACAACAGATGCCGGTGTTGTAATTTTTAGAGAAGAAAATAAGACACCATATATATCTGGGAATTCTATATTTTGGAATGTGAGTATATTTGATAAACTCTATCTCGAAGGAATGTATGGCAATTTTGTATATCCAGCAGATTCTTCTAAAGTTAACATTGATTCTGTAATGAAACTTCAAAAATTCTTTTTAACATGGTTTAATAAAGAACGTGAAAAATCGTTATTGACATTTCCTGTTATAACGTGTGCAATGGTATATGATAAACAAAAACAGGTAATTGATAAAGAATTTAAAAAAATGGTCTGTGAAGAACTCTCTCAAGGAAATGGATTTTTTGTTTATCTTTCAGATAGTGTTGATAGCCTTTCAAGCTGTTGTAGGCTTAGAAACGAAACAAAAAATGAATTTTCGTTTACACTTGGAAATGTTGGTGAAATGACTGGTTCTGTCAATGTAATTACAATTAATATGAATAGATTTATTCAAGATACCCATAGAATTGCACAGCAGACGAATGTTAATTTTTCAAAACTTTTAATATCAGAACTAAGAAAAATGGTTCAGAAAATACATAAATATCATGTTTCTATTCGTAAAATTCTGACATTTATGCGGGATTCTAACATGTACCCTGTACATAGCGCACATTTCATAGAAATGGAACGTCAATTTTCAACAATTGGTATTAACGGACTTGTAGAAGCAGCAGAATATCTTGGGTATGATATAACTCCAAACGATCAGTATATGAATTTCTGTGCAACTATTTTGAAAACAATTTCAGCTGAAAATAAGGCGGCGAATGAATTATATGGAATTCGTTTTAACACAGAGTTTGTACCGGGCGAAAATGCTGGTCATAAGTTAGCACAATGGGATAAACGAGATGGCTATGTTGTTCCAAGAGAATGTTATAATTCATATTTTTACAGAGTCGAAGATGATGGATTGTCTGTAATTGAAAAGGCAAATATGCACGGTAAACTTGTAACAAAGTATCTTGATGGCGGCAGCGCTGTTCATTACAACATGGATAGCTACATGACAGCAGAACAGTATTCAAAGTGGATTGATGTAAACGCATATGTTGGTGTAAACTACTTTTGCACAAATATCTTGATTACTTGTTGTGAAGAAGAAAATTGTGGTTATATTAACAAGAATACCGAATATCATTGTGTTAAATGTGGTAGTAAAAACGTTTCACATGCGACAAGAGTAATTGGATTTTTGAAAAAAATTAAAAATTTTTCCAAGGCCAGACAAGAAGAAGCTGCATTGAGATTTTACCACAAAGATAAAGTATGAAATATTTAACTGAACAAATTGTATTTCAAGAAATTCCAACTGAAATTTCATTAGCATTTGAAATCACAAATTGTCCTAGAAGATGTCCGGGGTGTCATACCCCGGAGCTTCAGTGTGATTGTGGTGAAGTGCTAACTATTCAAAAATTTGATCAAATCTGCGAAAAGTATACCTCTTATGATGGCAAATATCTATTTGGATGTGTTCTTTTCCTAGGTGGTGAACAGCACCAAGAATTAACAGATTTTCTTGAATATTGTCATAAAAAAGGATTCAAAACCGCCCTTTATACCGGAGCAAATTCTGTTGATTTGAGTGTTTTAAAAAATCTTGATTATGTAAAGCTAGGGGAGTATAATGAAGCTCTGGGTGCTCTTGGTCAACCTACAACAAATCAAGTATTATTTCAAGTTTATAGAATAAAGTGAGTAAACTAAATGATTGACATAAATTCAAATTGCTGCTATCAATATGATGAAAATTTTTTTAATGAAATTGATACTGAGTTTAAAGCATGGTTTTTAGGTTGGATATTAAGTAATGGTTTTATTGAAAAAAATGATTCTATAAAAATACAAATACATGCTAAAGATATTAATGTATTAAAACTAATAAAAAATGTAATTCGTAAAAATTTAAAAATAAATAAAACAAAAAATAAAAATATATTATCTCTTAAAATACATTCTATTAATATAGTTAACGATATTAAAAAAATGTTAAACATAGAAGATAATGAATACAAATTATCATTAAACAATAATATAAATTTTGAACATATACCAAATGAATTTAAATATGATTTTATCAGAGGGTATTTTGAAGGAAATGGTACAATCAAAAATACATTTAATAATAAAAATGTACAATTGAGTTGTTCCATAATTAGTATAAATTCAAATATATTAAACATAATAAAATCATTTATAAAAATACCATCATCTATTATTACTTATCAAAAAAATAATAAATCTTATTATATGTTAGAATATAAATCAACAAATGTTATAGATTTTCTTGGCAGACTGTATGATAAAAATCCAACTTATTTATTACAGCGAAAAAGAGAACAATATTTGGATATTTCAAATTGGAAGTATAGAATACCAGATAAAATTAAAACAATAGATTATATAAAAGTTCACAAAACTAGATCAGATGCAATAATTCCATCCAAAGCAAATGCTAGTGATAGTGGTTATGATTTAACCATAATTGAATTAATTAAACAATGTGGTGATATGTTATTATTTGATACTGGTATTGCACTTGAACCACCTATAGGATATTATATAGATGTTGTTCCAAGAAGCTCTATATCTAAAACAGGTTATATTATGTTAAATAGTATTGGAATTATAGATCAAAGTTATAGAGGCTCAATTAAAATAGCTTTGACAAAAATAGATAAAACTAAACCAGATTTAATACTACCTGTCAAAATTGCACAAATTATTATAAGACCATTTTTTAATCTACCGATAATAGAATCCCAATTATCAGATACCAGTAGAAATGATGGTGGTTTTGGTAGTACAAGTGACTACTCCCCACGGCTAAAGCCGGGTGGCTTCTAAAAGACGGTGACCCGCCCTCAGGCTTTGTAGTCCCAAAGCCAAAAATACCGAAAACGAAATGACATTCCACAAGGCTTGTCCTGTGGAATGTCACTGTATGATATCTTTCTAGCGTTCTTTCAACTTGGACTGAAAAAAACGAAGGTATAAAAATATATGAAATTAAATTTCGGGATCAGTGTGAATAATAGTTTTTTTAAACAAAGCTATCACCTGACATTAACCCAGAAAAAAATACTATATTTTTTACTGTCCAAAAAACCAAAAAATGAATTAGCCTATTGGTGTGATTTGTCAGAATTTTATAAAAATAAAAAATCATTAAACAATATAATTACACGTAAAACACAAATTCAATTCAATTTCAATGGAACTATAGTATACAATCTATTAGAAAAACATAGATATAAAGTTTACGTGGAATTTAAAGAAGAATTTATTGATTATATTTTTGATTATAACAGAGGATTCACCAGATTAAAATTGAACGATATTTTAAATATCAAAAGTCTGGCAATATTAAATCTGTATGAATTATTGTGCCAGTGGAGGAAAATAGGTATTATTACAATAAATATAAATATATTAAAGCAGATAACAATAACTAATAAATATAACAATTACAACTTTATGATGATGTTTAGACAATGGTATGTAAAATTAAAAGAACTGATAGATTTTGAGTATAAAGTTAATAACTACGACGGAACAAAGCTGATAAAAAGCATTACATTCACAATAAATAAGGGATAAATTTAATTCATTTTGTTAAATTAATTATTGACAACAATTAAATAATATGCTATTATTTAGTTTAGTTAAGTTTTGGTTAAATTGTTTTTAAATTAGGAGAAAATAAATGAAAATTCAACTGGATACTATTGCTCTCGAAAAACTGATTGATGATTGTTGTAAACTTTCGATAAAAGATTTGCTTATATATTCTATTTATTTTGTTTATATGTTTGTGTTTCTGATAGACTCTTTTTTTAAACAGACAAGCAGAAACATTTATAAAATTTTAAACAGAATAAAGTTAGCTTATGAAAACTATCAAAGATGTATTAAGCGAAATAATATCTGATCAAGCAATGGATTTTTTGATGCTAAAATATTATTCTTGGAAAGGTAAATTATGTTAGAATTTATCAAAGAAAATACATTAAATATTCTTTCTACTTGTTTTGTTATTCAGGCAATGTATTTAATTTATTTGTCTAATTTTCTTAATAAATTTAAAAATACACAAATCGAATGCAATTGTTATCATAAGTTTCTAATACAATTAGGAATTTGTAATAGAATACAACATGCTTATTTTCATGGTGAAATAACATTAGAGTTTGCTATAAAAGAACTTATTAATAACGCATGGACTTACCAAAATATCAATCCATTATTTACATTGCTTTATGAAATTCATGCAACAAAAGAAGATATAATTAAAATTTCAAAACAACAAAATATACCAAATTTAATGATATTAGCCGATGCATATGATGAAGCTTTAAAAAAAATGAATATGGATGTTAATTAGAATGAAAAAAAAATACCAAAAAAGATCAAGAGTATCTTATGTAAAAAGATATTGTTTGTATTGTGGTAAGGAAATACCAAAACGTGTATGTTTGAAGTTTTACTATCTATTAGAATATTGTTCAAGAAAATGCAAAACAAGTGCTACTAAAATAGAAAAAGTTTGTGACTGTTGTAGTTCAAAGTTTAATGTTTCACCACGTAAAAAAGATGAAACAAAGTGTCCTACTTGTAGAAAGTATATAAAGAAAGGTGCAAAACCATGTGCTTATTGTAATAAATTAATGTTTTACTATAGTCCATTGGTATTTGGTAATAAAGAATACTGTTGTATATCATGTATGGTAAATGATCTGGGTAATAAGATAAGATATTGTGTAAAATGTAAATATCCATTGTCATGTTCAAATGGTTCTATGGATTATTATCACAAAAGAACCACACATAAAAATTGTAAACTTTTTAAACATTATATAGATAATATGAAAACATATGACATATGAAATCCAGATAAATAATTTATACCAACAATTATGTCAATTAATAAGTTAATAACCGATAACACTTGTTAACAGAAATGAATCGGAGAAAAAAAATAAACATGAATAATTTTTCATTTAAAGAAGCAGAAAAATCGCCACATGATCATTTATCTAAGTTACAGATTGAAATATCAAAAGTCATCTATACAAAGATGAAAGAAATTGGATGGAGTAAAGCAGAATTGGCAAGAAAGTTAAAAGTCAGTAGACAATTAATACACAAACTGTTAAAATGTGACCAGAATATCACTTTGTTAACCCTAGTTAAAATATCTATGGCTCTTAATTTGACATTTGAGATAAAATTTAATGAGTAATTACAAAGAAAATACAAATCAGCGTGTTTATAATTTAAAATATGGGTTTACATTCCGTATACAGTCACATTGTTTTTGTTTTAAAGATTATTATAATGCGTTAAAAGAATGCGCAGATAATAAATCTTATGAATGCCCAAACAAACAGCTTAAATATGTAAAAAAAATAATGTGTGGATGTGAAGATAAAACAAAATGTGATTGTTTGAATTATTGTTTTTTTGAAAATGAATTGATAAATAGAATAGGTGATATTTCAGAAATAAGAAAGGTATGTAGATTTAGATATTATAAGAAAAAACATTTTAATACCTGAAAATTAAATTGGTGTATATTGATAATAGCTTCGTGCTACAGATGTTCCGCTGTTAGTCAGTTTATATACTGCGGTAAGTCGGTAAAACACCTAATAGAAACAGTAGAAAATAATTCAATAATCCTCGACTTTTTCGCAGGCTCTATGCATCGTGGCTCATGTCAGGACAGTCCTGAAAAAATCAGGACGCGCTACAAAGACACAAGAAAACAGAAGTATTTTTGCATTAAAAATTAAATTTTTATAGGACAGAAAATGAATAAAGAAAAATTCAAAAACA
>DYJV01000088.1 GCA_020722945.1 Candidatus Methylomirabilis sp.
TCTTTCTTTTGTTTTTATCTTTCTCTTTCCCCTTCAGCACTTCAGCCTTACGCCTGATACGCAGGTGTATCCTCACTTCGTTAGTTGAAATGATAATATTTTATAGTTTTAATAACTATTTAAAGAATCTTACTCTCTATTAAAGAGTGATGCTGTTTAACAAATCTTTTAGTTTTTTTACCTCTTCAATAGTAAAAGTCACACCTTTACCCATTTTTTGATGAGAAGGGTCCCACTCCCTTATGTCGTATTTAGGTTTACCGTTGTTCCAACTGACAAGGTTGATCTCTTTCTTCCAACCCTTTGGTGATTCAGAAATTAAACCTATCTTCTCTTTTATTTCAAATGTTACTTCAGCCATTTGCAAAAATCCTCCCTTTTATATTTGATGAATTATATCTTCTCTAAAAAAATTATACTCTCTATATGGAATGAATTGGGGAACATATCTATAAAGAAAATTTTATATATCTTGAATTTTAAGGATATTTTCTTTAAATCTCTTGACAAGGTTGAGGGATCACAAGAAATATATATTATATTTTTCAGGTTTTCAAGTAAAAGAAGTTTGTCTATAAAATTTTTATTTAAGCCACCCCTTGGCGGGTCAAGTAAAATAAGCTCTGGAGCAAACTTTTTGAGTATTGGAAATGATGTTGAAACATCGGTATTATAAAATTTTAGATTTTTGACATTATTGAGTTTTAAGTTTTCAATTCCGTCAAAATAACTCTCTTTTGATATCTCAACCCCTATTCCTGCTTTAAACTTTTTAGATAATGGGATTGAGAAAAACCCTGAACCACTGTAAAGATCTGCAAATTTCTCAACATCTGGAGCATTTTTAGTAATGATATTTATAAAATTATCAAGTTGGAATATATTTACTTGGAAAAAAGATTTTATAGATGCTCTAAATCTAAATTCACCTATATTTTGAAAAATAAAATCTCTATTTTCTAAATTTTTGTCATTATAGTTATAGTTAGTGATAGTATCGCCGTTAGAATTAGTAAATATTGTGATATCTTCTCCTGGGGATAGTTGCACCCCCCTTATCCCCCTTATCTCTGATAATTTGGAGTTTATCGATTTTGATGCTGATATACATTGAGAAATATCTACAATTTGGTTTGAACCCCTCTTGCAGAAACCGATACCACTATCTGATGTTTTTAAT
Organism: Candidatus Methylomirabilis sp.; assembly: GCA_020722945.1. Taxonomy (GTDB): domain Bacteria; phylum DYJV01; class DYJV01; order DYJV01; family DYJV01; genus DYJV01. Next base: position 1,181 of record DYJV01000088.1, read on the forward strand.
TGAACCCTATTTCTGTAAAAGAATTGAGGAGATGGTATAATATCTATTTCTGGAAGGTTATAAATATTTCCAATTTTGAGTAAAAGTTCAAGGAGTATCCCCTTTTTAAACTGTAACTGTGATTGGTAATCAAGGAATAACCAATCACACCCCCCGCAATTTTCAGAGTATATGCAAGGTGGAACAACTCTTTTATCTGAAGATTTTATTATACGGACGCTCCGAGCGTAAGAGAAATCTTTTTTGTTGAGATAGTCGGAAACTAAGTGAATTTCATTAGGGATAGAGTTAGTTACAAAGATAACCTTCCCATCTTTTCGGGCAAGTCCAAAACCACCATAAACAAGCTTCTCTATTGTTACTTCATAATTTTCCAAGAAAAAATATTATATCTTCAAAACTTTTCTTATTGAATCACTTAGTATTTTAACATCAGGCTTGTTGATAAAGTCATCTGCACCAAGAGCTTTCAATTTTTTGATATTTTCTTCAAGACCCATTGATGAAAATACAATAATTGGAAGTTTTGACAAAAAATCATCGCTTTTTATATTTTTTATCAGATTTTCTCCACCCATAATTGGCATTTCGAGGTCTGTAATTAGAACATCAACAATATCATTAATTTTACTGTTAGAATTTAAAGCTTCCTGTTTGAACTGTAAAAGTTTGTCAAGAGCCTCTTTGCCGTTATTGCTGGAGTATACTGTATAGCCTGCTTTTTTTAAGCCCTTGTCGATAAGACTTCTTATTACTCCTGAGTCTTCAGATATAAGAATCTTTATATTTTTATCTACCTGTTCTATGATGTTTTTCTCATCTTTGAAGTAAGTTTCAGGGAAAATATCACCTATTATCTTTTCAAAATCTAATATGAGGATCATCTTGTTATCAATACGGACAATTGCATTGATACAATTTTTTTCTGTGTTATCCTCAAGTTCTGTAGGCTGCATCAGGTCATTCCATGTAAGCCTATAAATCCTCGTAACGTCATTTACCATAAATCCGTTAAATGTTTTGTTAAACTCTGTGATTATTATTTTGTTGAGAGTTTTCTCAGAGCTTACTCCAAGCCACTTAGGTAAATTAATTATAGGTATAATTTTCCCCCTCAGGTCAGAAAAACCAACAACACAAGGGTGACTTTTGGGTATAGCTGTTACTTCAGGGACTTTTATTACCTCTCTTACTTTTGCTACATTAATCCCGTAAAAATTTGGAGTATCATTGTCATACAGAATAAATTCAACCATTTCAAATTCGTTACTGCCTGTTTCTATATGTTTTTTTCTCTCCATAAGCTATCTCCTTATTTTTAATAAAAATTATTTGATTGAAGCAACTGCAACAGCAAATTGATTTTCGTGGGAGATTGAAACGTTTACAATCTTACCCCTCACCTTACATATAGGGGCACCTTTGCTACTGCTCAATATCTGAATATCTTTAAAAAATATATCACCTTTAAATGCTTTTATAACAGCTTCTTTGAGTGCAAATCTCCCTGCAATCCTCTCTATTCTCCTTTTGTGTATGGTGATCTCTTTTATCTCATCAATCTCCTCTATTTTGAAAACCTTATTGAGAAATTTATCTCCAAATTTGTTGTATATATTTTCTACTCTGCTGATTGAAACTATATCTATCCCTATCATGCTTTTCTAATAGCGAGTATTGTGAGATCATCAAATTGTGGAGCTTTTGAACAAAACTGATCTATATCTTTTAAAAGTTCATCTTTGATTGTATCAATACTCTGGTTTGCCTGATCAATAATAATTTTCTTAAAATTTTCAAGACCATAACTCTCACCATTTTGATTGACTGCATCAGGAACACCGTCAGAGAAAGTTATAAAAATATCTCCACTATTGATCATAATTTGGTTGCTGATATAGGGTGAATCTTCAAATAATCCAACAGGCAAATTTTGAGAACTGTATTCAGTGATGCTACGATTTTTACTATCATAGTATAGTATCTCTGTATGTCCACAATTTACAAAATTAATTTGGTTGTTTATTGTGTCTATTTCAAATATTGCAAGAGTAAGATAATTTTCAGTCATAGAGTTTTGGGCAATAATGTTATTCACCTTTCCCACTACATCTTCAATATTTATTTCTGGAAGAACAGAGGTTTTTATAACTATCATTGCCATAGTGGTTAAAAGTGCAGCAGGGATCCCTTTACCAGCAACATCACCTAAAAATGAATAAATTTTATTCTCATAAGTAAAGTAGTTAAAGAAATCGCCTCCAATATTCATTGCAGATTTGTTAAAACCTGTAATTTCAAAACCTTCAAATATAAGGCTATCTTGAGGGAGTAGGTTGTTTTGTATCTCTGATGCAATTTTAAGCTGATTATTAATTTTCTCCTGCTGTATAGATCGTTCAAAAAATAGACTATTCTCAATACCTATAGATGCAATACGGGCAAGTGTCTCTACTGTAAGTATTTTATTTTCGGTAAATACTTCATCTATTTTGAAGTTGAGAAGGAGCATAACTCCAAGATTTTCGTTGTTTGTAAATAGAGGGATACTTAATATAGAATCTATGTAGACATCTTCAGGGTATTTAATGTTTTCAAAAGCGTAGCGTGATTGCTTTGTGTCGAAGAAAAATTGTTTCTTGCTGTCATAACTCTCCTGAACAAGAGCTTTATCGCTATCTTTGAATTTTATTTGAAGGATGATATCTTCTTTAACACCCCATTGAATTCTTGATTTGAGCTTATTTTCGTTGTTATCAATAAGAAAAATTATACCTACATCACCAGCAACAATATTATTTGAATTTTCTAACAGTTTGGATAAAACAACATCAAGGTTAAAAGTTCCAAGTATGTCACCTATTTCATTCAAAACATCAAGCTGACTCTGGCTATTAAGTAGGTTTGTAACATAATATTCGTGAACAAGCCTATTTCTTACAGCAGTAGTGTAATTTTCCAAAACAGCTAAAAGTAAATTTGAATCGAGATTGTTGGTTGGCTCGTGAGAGAGAAATAGATACTTTGCATTACTCTCTTCAAAGAGTAACTTCCAATAAACAGGAAGCTCACCTTCATTAATGTATAAATTAAAAAAATCGTCAGGGAGGATTTCGTTTTCAAAAATATAAACCTCTTCAGGGTTATCAATTGCCACAGTTGAAAAAACAAGATGGTAAGTATAATCAGTTACATCGTATGCAAAAAGTGTAAAAGATTGTATAGGAAAGAATTTTTTGATAATTGAAATTATTTTGCTGTTGTAATCTACTTTTTCGGATAAATGTTGGAGTGATTGGAGATCTTTTAGAAGGTCAACTATCATGCAAATATTCCATCAACATCCATTTTTGAAATTATTTCGGATAAAGATTCCTTTAAATTTAAAATATCGGTATCTGTTAATTTAAGTTTATTCAGATATTGCTGTTTGAGATCATCACTCAATGGTGATAATTTGATATCTAAGAAATCTTTTGAGATAAAGTCTGCAACTGCAACTATAAAAGGGTATAAAGATTCTGGCGAATGATGTGATACTATTATCTGTTTGTGGATATCGGGTAATTTCCATTTATCGGAGATCATCCCACCGATACTGCAATGGTCAAAATAAAACTTCTCACTCTCTTTATCAATGATATTTATGGTGTCATCAGAAGCAGCAAGGATTATATTCTCCCTTTTTGCAATAATCCCTATTACTATTTTACCAATATCGTGTATAAGACCACCTACAAAAACTTCTTCAGATTCTTTTTGGGAAAGTTTTAATCTTTGGGCGATTATTTTTGATAAGATAGCAGTTGTATAACTGTGACGCCAAAGCTGCTCCCTTTTATAACCGTATGTAGGTAAACTTATCTTAAGCAGATTGCTTACAGAAGCACTATAGACAATACTTCTTAAAGAATCAAGACCCATATAAGCAACACTCTCTTTGATAGTTGTTATTTTTCTTGAAAGTGAATAAAATGGGGAGTTGATAATCTTAAGAATTTTTGCAGTAATGACCTGATCTTTCTCTATAATAATCTCAAAATCTGATGCATTTGAGTTGGGACTGCCTATTAATCTTTCTATTTCGTATATTACATTTGGGAATGAAGGTAATTTTTCTATTGTAATTGATATCTCATTGGTAATTCTCTCTTTTCTAATAATTTCAAGATGTAGCTTCATTTTGTTTGGAGATGAAGTATTACTTTCACTGCTCTGAATATTAAGAAGCTGATTGATCCTCGTAATAAGCTCATGCTCATTAAATGGGAAAAGGATAAATCCATTAACAGCAAATTTCTTTGCTGATACAATAATATCTTTTGAGGGAACATTAGAAAAAACTATTACAGGTATACTTTTATCTAACTCTTTGATCCATTTGACAATAAAGAAGGGGCTCATCCCCTCAATAAGTGGGTTACATATAACGAGATCAGGACGAGAATTTTTAAGAGTTTTCTGAAAATCTGAAACTTTATTGAAAAAAGTTGTTTCGAAGCCATTATTTGTAAGCAGCTCAATAGTATTATCAAAATTATTATCACTTCTGTCAACAATAAAGATTTTCATAAAGATACCCTATATTGAATTTTAAAGTGAGAAGATTATGTTGTTTATATTATGACTGTTAAGGTCATTAAGTTTCATATACTTCCCACCCATCAGTCTTGCAAGCTCCCAAGAGTAACCAAAAGCAAGATGGTCAGTCTCTGTGTCGAGGATTAAAGTTTTCACACCAAGTTTCTTTATGTATAACCCATAAATCTCAGATTGGTCAAGACAATTTTTCCCATTTAGCGAAACATTTCCCCTACCGTCTGATACAAGAACCATAATCATATGAGATAGTGGATTTTTGACTCTCTCCTGTTTTAATAGTTGAAATGCCATCTCAAAACCGTGTGCAAGTGGAGTTTTCCCACCTGTTTCAAGATTTTGAAGCTTCTTCTTTGCATTGTAAACACTATTTGTAAAAGGCAATAGTAGTTTAGCTTTTGAGGCTCTAAAAGTTATCATCCCAACTCTATCCCTTTTCTGGTATGCATCTATCAAAAGGGAGTAAATAAGAGTTTTTACATGGAACATCTGCTTTTCAACACCCATAGATCCACTACTGTCAACTACGAATAAAATTGCTGAAGATTTTTTAACTTCTCTTATATTCTCTTTGATGCAGTCTAATCTAATCTTATTTATACTTTTATGTTTTAAAAGAGAGAATTTGATAGTTGGAACTATTGCTATATCTGTATATTTACCTTGAGGTTCTCTGTATCCGATCACTCTTCCTGAACGGTCAGGCGATACCCCTTTTACCCTTTTACCTGAATTGGATGTTGATGAATTTTTCCCTGAAAAATTTAATTTTTTTACTTTAAAAGGATCACCTATTCCGTAAATACTACCTTTTATTTCACTCTGCTCAGCTATACCCCTATTTTCTACTTTTTTTTTTCAGAAAATTTAAGATCGGAAATATCATTTACAGTATCTGATTTTGTTTTAATTTTTTGGATGGAGGATTCAATTATATCTTGCTCTACATGAAGCTCATCAAAGGGATTTTTCCTCATCCTATGAGGTAGCACCATACGAGCAGCTTCCCTTATCTCGCTCTCTGAAACTTCCCGTTTCCCATGGTATGCAGCAATAGCTTTTGCTGTTTTCTCCATGATTATATCTGCTCTATGACCGTCAACATTAAGATCAATTGATATCTGTGCTATAATTCGGAGTATCTGCTCAGGAATTACGATTTTATGTAAAATTTTCTTTGCTGAAATTATATCTTTTTGTATTTTTGTATCAAACTTACTCCACTTCTTGATAAATTTATCAGGGTTATTTTCAAAATCTTTTCTTAATTTGACAACCTCAATCCTCAAATCTATATCCTTTATACCCTTTATCTCTACACATAGCCCAAATCTATCAAGTAATTGTGGTCTCAGATCACCCTCTTCAGGGTTCATAGTCCCTATCAGTATAAATTTACTTGGATGAGAGAATGATATCCCATCTCTTTCAATATAATTTCTACCCATTGCAGCAGCATCAAGTATTATATCAACTATATGGTCACTAAGTAGATTAACTTCATCAATGTAAAGTATTGCCCTATTTGCTTCGCCAAGTATCCCCTGTTCAAAAGATTTCTCCCCTTTACTCAGTATCTTCTCAATATTTATTGTGCCCACTACCCGATCTTCAGTAGAACCTACGGGGAGGTTAACGACCTTCATCTTTTTATACTCTGTGGATATCTGACCATTGATGCTTAATTCATTACAATAATCGCAGTAAGTTGAAGGATCATCAGGGTCGCAATTAAAAATGCAACCTTTTACAACCTTTATATCATGTAAAAGAGCAGCTAATCCCCTTACTGCAGTTGATTTGGCTGTCCCTTTCTCACCACGAATAAGAACACCACCTATTGAAGGATCTATAACATTAAGTATTAAAGCCTTTTTCATAATGTCTTGCCCAACAATAGCGGAAAATGGATAGATATATCTCATAAAAATACTCTCACACACTATTTAATGATAACTTTTTCAAGAGATTCTAATAATGTTAAGATAACAATTTTGTCAAGATAAAATTTTAAAATAAGAAGAGTATCCAAGTTCTTAAATTATTAACAACTCCTTATAAAAGTTGAAAATTTAAATTATAATGGCAAACTATATTTTTGTCATTTGGACGAACAAAGTGAGGAGTAATCTCAGGGATAGGCTGAAGTGCTGAAAGTTGAAG
>DYJV01000018.1:0-19884 GCA_020722945.1 Candidatus Methylomirabilis sp.
ATACCTGATATACTTGCTATCAAAGTTGACATATATTCCTCCTTTTAAAACTAAAATTTAACATCCACAAGATTTTCTTATAATAAGTTTTTGTTCAAACTCATACTTATGTTCTTTCGGTTTTTCCTTATCTACAATCCATTTCAATAAAACTTCACTTGCCATTCTGCCCATTTCATAGGCAGACGGGTCAATTGTTGTTAATGGTATATCTACAAATTCTGACAATTTAATATTATCAAAACCTGTAACTGATACTTGCTCAGGAACCTTTATTCGGTTTTCCTTTAACGCTTTTATTGCTCCTATCGCTATTGTATCATTTCCACACATTATGGCATCATAATTAAACTTATTTTGAGTTATTAATTCTTTTATAGTAGTATAACCAGAACCCATTTCTGCAAAATTTGCCTGTGCTATATTAAAGTCAACTCCTGCTTTTTTTGATATTTTTTTCGCTCCTTTTATTCTCTCTTGATTTGTCTGGTAGTTCGCTCCACCACTTAAAAATAAAATTTTTTTCCTGTTATGCTTTACAATCATATGTTCACATAATAACTCCGCTCCATTAATATTATTAGAAAATACATCAACGATATTTTTAAATTTAGAAGTAAGTCTTTGATTTATTAAAACTATTGGGATTGAAAAAGAGTCAATTTCAGCTAAATCATCGTTAGAAAATATATCACCAACTATAATTGCTCCATCGACTCTATTCTCCATCACTATTCTTGCAAAAGTATTATTCTGTTTGCCATAATCTGCAAGAGTAATGGCAAACTGATAATCGTCAACAGGCTGGTCAATACCTTGTATTATTTCACCATAAAACTCACCACCGGGAAATTTCAGATATGGAAAAACCAATGCAATAGTTTTATTTATCTTCTTTTTTAAACTATAAGCAGAAGCATTCGGTACATAATTCATCTTTTTAGCTATCTGCTGAATTTTCGCTCTCAATTCAGCACGAACAAGCGAACTATTATGCAGCGCCCTCGATACAGTTGAAACATCTACTTTAACAATCTTTGCAATATCTTTTAAATTTGTAATACAAATCACCTCCAGTTAGATGTTTGATTAAAATTAATAATTAAATCTGATAAGTCAATTTAAAAAAAAAACAAAACATTGATTTTTTATTTAATTTTATTATAATAGAGTTGTATATATGAAAAAAGAGAATAAAAAAGAACAAAAAACTATTTCAGATAATATACTAAAAATATTTTCTACCGGTGCTCATCAAATAAAATCTCCTTTAAATTCAATCTATACTTTATTAGATATTATTCTATACTCATATAAAGATAAACTTCCAAATCAAGTTCAAAACCTTATACTCTCAGCAATTAAGAAAGCAGGGGATCTAAAAAACTTAACAGATGATCTGTTCCAACTCGGTAAGATAAAAGATAAAATAATCGAACAACAGAGTATCAATCTCGATGTCCTTATTTCAAAAATAAAAACTAAACTCGATGAAATCGCAAATCAAAGAAAAGTAACACTTCAATTAGACACACCTGAAACTTTGCCGGTTATTGAAAGTGATGGGACATTGTTATATAATATAATATACAATTTAGTTGAGAATGGTATAAGTTATACACCAACGGGCGGAATAGTAACATTAATAATTGATGTCAAGCAGGAAACAATAAAGTTCATTATTAAAGATACTGGTATAGGTATCCCATCTGACTCCCTACCAAAAATATTTGATGAATTCTATCGAGCACCCAATGCTAAAATAGAGAAAAAGTCCGGAACAGGACTTGGACTTGCAATTGTAAAAAAAGCAGTTGAACTTTTAAATGGAACTATATATGTTGACAGTAAGGCAGGAAAAGGAACAACTTTTACAGTAGAGATACCAATAACAAAAAGTAAATCTGTTAAGGAAAAAAAACCAAATAAAAGAATAGTCATAATAGGCGGTAAAGCATCAGGACCAAAAACTGCTGCTAAATTAAGAAGAATGGATTCGGAAGCAGAAATAATATTAGTTGAAAAAGAAGAATTTCTTTCATATTCCGGGTGCGGATTGCCCTACTATATCTCCGGCTACGTTAAAGATAAAAAAGAACTGATGAGCAGCCCGGCTGGCGAACTTAGAAATCCCGACTTCTTTAAAAGAATAGGAAATATAACAGTTTATAATCATACAGAAGTTATTGACATTGATAGAAAAAATAAATTTGTAACATTAAAATCTCTTGAGAAAAAAAATATAAGCAGATTATCCTACGATTATCTGGTGATTGCCACAGGAGGAAGACCTTATATACCAAAAATAAAGGGGATTAAACTAAAAAACATATTCACTCTCCATAATGTTACTGATGCTGATAGATTAAAAGAGATTCTTGCACCTCCAAAAGCCAAGGATGGTATAATTATTGGTGCTGGATTAATTGGTATGGAAATGTCTGAATCATTAATTGCTCGTGGAACCAGAGTATCAATAATTGAAAAAGAAAAAAATATATTAAAATTTTTTGATGATGATATTGCTTTACTAATAAAAAATAGAATAGAACTTAAAGGTATAAAATTTTATACAGACGAAATTGTTAAAGAATTTAGAGGAAAAGAGAAAGTAGAATTCGTAGTAACAGATAAAAGAATACTACCCGTTGATTTTGTTATTATTGCAACCGGTATAAAACCTGAAGTTCAACTGGCAAAAAAAGCAGGACTTGCAATAGGTGAAACAGGTGCTATAAAAGTTAATCAATCTCTCCAAACTTCTGACCCCTATATTTATGCTGTAGGAGATTGTGCGGAAAATAGAAATCTTGTAACTGGCAATGAATCCTTTATGCCTCTGGGCTCTACTGCAAACAAGCATGGAAGAGTTGCAGCCATTAATATCGGCGGTGGAAAAGCCAAATTTAAAGGGATTGTTAACACTGTTGTCTTTAAAATTTTTGATATCAGTGCTGGTAAAACTGGATTAACAACTGAAAAGGCAATAAAGGCTGGCTATAAGCCCATCTCTGTTTTAGTTCCCACTCTTGATAGAGAACATTATTATAAAGAGGCTCAAAAAATAATTATTAAATTAATCGGGGATAAGAAAAGTGAAAAGTTACTTGGTGCACAAATATTCGGCTCAGGTGATGTTATAAGACGCATAGATGTTGTTGCAACAGCACTTGCTAATAAAATGAAAATTGATTCATTGCGTGAACTTGATTTAGCCTATTTCCCCGCTTTTGGATTGCCATTTGACCCCATTAATATTGCTGCAAATGTATGGGAAAATTTGAAATATGGAGATTACAATAAAGTAGAGGCTATTGATTTATATAAACTTATTAAAAATAAAAAAGATATACTGATCATTGATGTAAGAAGACCTGAAGAGTTTGAAGAATATTCACTACCATTCTCTTTAAATATACCTGTTGGGGCTATTCGGGCACATTCGGACTCTTTACCTAAAAATAAAAAAATAGTCTTAGTTTGTGATACAGGGATGAGATCTTACAGTGCATACAATATTTTAAAAAGGTTTGGATTTAAAAATATTGCTATCCTGAATGGCGGACTTAGCTGCTGGCCTTATATCGACTGATACCTTATTTATTTAATAACTTCTCAACTACGGCTAAAAATTTTTCGCTCTCAATAGGCTTCTCAATAAACTCATCTACAGATATCCATTCTTCATTCCTATTATCACTTGCAGGAGAAAAATCCATTCCTGTAACCTGTGAAACTGAAGTTGACATAAGTATGGGGATATTTTTTAATTTGTCATCATTTTTTAATTTATATGCAAATTGGAATCCCTCATCCGGACTGTCCATCATTACATCAAGTATTACTAAATCGGGTTTATCTCTATTTATGCTATTTAAACCATTCTCAGTGTTGTTCGCTGTATTAACATCATACCCATTAGATTCCAATAAAATTTTTACTGCATCAACAAATTCAATATCATCGTCAATAATTAATATCTTCTTCACTTTTATCCTCCCAAATACATTTTTTAAAATTTACTTATTGTTATTAAAATGTCAATATAAATCGCAATTTTCATTGTTACTTAATAATTGACTTTATGCTTTATTCTATTATATTTTAAAATTATGAACAGAATAAATATTGGAATTATTGGACTTGGAACAATTGGAGCAGGCGTTGTCAAACTTATACATAAAAACTCGCAGGTTATCTTACAAAAGTCAGGTATAAAATTAAATATAAAAAAAGCTGCTGATATTGATAAAAGAAAAAAAGAAGAATTAATGTTATCAAACACTGTTTTTACTACTAATGCAAACGATGTAATATCAGACCCTGAAATTGATATTATAGTTGAATTAATCGGCGGAACTACAAAAGCAAATGAGTTCATTATAAATGGTATAAAAGCAGGTAAACATATAGTTACAGCAAATAAAGCACTCTTATCTCAAACAGGGAATAAAATTTTTAATACAGCTTACAAGTATAACAAATTTATAGGCTTTGAAGCAAGTGTTGCTGGCGGAGTACCTATATTAAAATCAATAAGAGAGTCTTTACTTCCAAATAGAATAACTAAAATATATGGGATATTAAATGGAACAACTAACTTTATACTCACAAAAATGGAAAAAGATAACCTTGAATTTAAAGATGCTTTACTATTAGCTCAAAAACTGGGATTTGCAGAAGCAAACCCTGAGTATGATATTAAAGGAACAGATTCAGCCCATAAATTGCAAATATTGGCTTCATTTGCTTTTAATACTGATGTAAAATTTAAAGATATATATTTTGAAGGTATAGATAAGATAACGCTTGATGATCTAAAATATATACATAGTTTAGGCTATAAAGTTAAATTATTATCAATAGCAAAATTAGATTTGAGACATAAAATATACGAGTGCAGAGTTCATCCAACAATGATACATACATCAAATCCTTTATCAACTGTTAGTCAGGAATATAATGCTATTTTAATAGATGGAGATGCTGTAGGAGAGCAGATTTATTATGGCAAAGGTGCGGGGGCATTCCCAACCGCCAGTGCTGTTGTATCTGATATCATTGATATTGCAAAAAAGATACTGAATAATAATGAAAAAATTTTTGACAGGTCTTTTCAAATATCTGATGATTTAACAATGAAAAAGTTTGGTGATATTTCAAGCCGATACTATCTAAGGTTCAAAACTTGTGACAAACCGGGCGTTCTTGCAAAAATTTCAGGAATACTGGGAAAGAATAATATTAGCCTATCTTCTGTTCTACAAAAAGAGACAGGCCAAAATATTGTTCCAATTGTAATGTTAACTCATATTTCAAAAGAGAGTGATATCCAAAGAGCAATTAAAATTATTGATAAACTTGATATAATAAAATCAAAAACTAATATCATCAGAATTGAAGATAATATGTAGTATAGATTTTAGAATATCACTTAATACCCTCATAAACTTTCAAAGTCTTTAAAGCAGCAGTTTCCCAACTAAATCTTCTTGAGTATTCTCTTCTTTCATTTTCTCTTTCTTTCGGCTCCTTTCTAAGACTCTTGATAATTCCATCTGCAATTGATTCTATATTGAAAGGGTCAACATAAATAGTATACTTTTTCCCAATCTCCTTAAGCGAGGAGTTGTTTGAAGTTACAACAGGTAAACCATAAGCAAACGCCTCTATTACAGGTATACCAAACCCTTCATAGAGGGAAGGATAGACAAAAGTTTCGGCACATCTGTAAAAAAGACTCAAATCCTTATTATCTATATAGTTATAATATACCACCCCTTCTTTTTTTAACTCCGCTATAGACTTATTTATAAAATGATAACCAAATCCCTTGCCGCCTATTAGAACCAATTTTATCCCTTTAATCTTCGTTTTAGCCTTTATATATGCCATTAAAAGATTTAAAATATTCTTCCTCGTCTCTATTGTCCCTACAAAAAGAATATATTTATCTTGTAACCCATATTTTTTCGTTAATATTAAACGAGCTTGTTTTTTGTTCTGCTTTAAAAAAAATCTTTCATCAACTCCATTATATACAACTCCAACCTTATCTGCTGGTATATTAAAATATTTTATAATATCCTGCTTCGTATTTTTTGAAACAGCAATAATTTTATCAGAGTGAATAATACTTCTTTTCAATCTCCTTCGGGCTTTCTTCCTGAATTTTTCGGACATAAAATCATCATTAAATAATGAAGTTGTATCATGTATTGTAACAACACTTTTGGCACCATTCAATTTAATCAGTCTAAAGGAAGTATCATGAATAATGTCAAGTCTATCAATGTTAAATTTGAAAAATTTTGGGATAAAATATTTATGCTTAAAATTTTTATTTTTTAATTTTAAAAATTCAGTCCTTTTAACTTTCTGAAAATTATAATATAAGATATATTCGTTTTTATTGTCCACTTTGGCAAGATTTTTAATAAGATTTAATGTATATATTCCAATACCTGTTTTATTTTTTAAGACTGCATTAGTAGCATTTATCCCTATTCTCAATCTTTTATCCTTTTATAAAAATAGGCTTCTTTGAAGTTCTCTTCTTTTAATTCAAACTTAATCTTTCTTGCAACTCTTCCTGCAAGAGCAATTCCAGTAAAATAGAATATACTATTCAAAAACTCGCGTCTTGAAAACTTTTCAATCTCTTTTTTCATATTTTAAATTTAAACAAAATGTATTATAAATTCAAGAATAAATTTATCTTTCACCACCAGATTCCATATATTTTATTACCACAATATTTGCATCTACCTTTTGAATCTATATTGTATGAGGTTATATTGTAACCATAACGTTCTACAACTTTATTATTACAATTTGGACAGAATGTTGTTTCGCCATCCTCTGTATAAACATTCCCGACATAGACAAAATCAAGTCCAACTTCAAGTGCTATTTTCCTTGCCTCAATCAAAGTTTCAACTGGTGTGGGCGGCAAATTCTTCAATTTATACATTGGATAAAATCTGGAAAAATGGAGCGGAAACTGCGAGCCTAAATTTCTATAAATCCATTTACACATCTTCTTTATTATTTCCATATCATCATTTAATGTTGGAACTATAAGATTTGTAATCTCTAATATAACCCCCTCTTCTGCTAAAATCTCAAGGGTCTTTAAAATAGGTTTTAAAGCACCAAAACATACATCCCTGTAATACTCTTCAGTAAAGCCTTTTAAATCTATATTGGCAGCATCTGTATATTTCGCAAGTTTTCTTAAAGGGTTGATATTGATAAATCCAGCACTGACAAGAACATTTTTTATGCCTTTACTTTTAGCAATAACAGAAGTATCATAAGTATATTCATAAAATACAGTAGGCTCAGAATAGGTATATGCTATTGATTTGCATCTATATGTTTTTGCAAGTTTAACAACCTCTTCAGGGGGCATTGTATAACTTTTATTATCTTCAGGATTGGATTGGGATAACTGCCAATTCTGACAAAACTTACATCCAAGATTACAACCAAAAGTTGCAATTGAAAAAGCTTTAGAGCCTGGCAACATATGAAAAATTGGCTTTTTTTCTATTGGGTCAATGTGAACAGCAGCAGGTTTTCCATAAACAAGAGAGACTAATTTACCATCAATATTTGCTCTTACTCTACATACCCCTCTCTCTCCCTCATCAAGCACACACTTAAAAGGACATAAAAGACATTGAACCTTTTTTCCCATACTTAATTTATCCCAAAATTATTTTATGCTATTAACTTACTACTTAATCACTTACTACTTTATAATTATATGCTTCCTTACCAGATAGTTCACCATTATTTATCCTCTTTTTAAACTGTTCTTTATTAAATCTCTGAATCCCCCATTTGGGATGCAAGATTATCTTTTCTATATTTGTCTCTTTTTCAACATTGCTCTCCAAAATTCTACTCTTAACCGCTACTTTACTCTTTTTTATAATATTTTCAGTTTTACTATAATGAAATGTTATGATATAAAACAGTACTAATAAAAAAAATAGTTCAAATATTATTAAAAAAATAAGAAGCACCTTACGTTTTTTAAGTTTTATATCTATCCCAAGAAAAATAAGAAAAAAGAAAACCATAATAACAGCATAATAATAGTATAAATTTTTGTTAACCTTGGGCAATCCCATCAATTTTTTAGTAACGGTTTTTTGGTGAGTTGGAATTTTTCTAATCGCACTTTTAACTTTTGCTCTTTTCTCTACTCTTTTCGAATAAGGAAAAAATATATCTGCCATTATTTTAGAAGTTCTCTTTACTGATTTAGCCACGGCGTTAACTGTAACTGTTGCACCAGTTATTCCATTAATTTCTTTACCAACAGCAAAAGGAGCATCTATCTTTTTACCAGAAAATTGTAATTGAAACCAATCCTCTCTTATTCTATCAGCTTCTGGTATGTCTTCTATGTGAGAAATAATTTTTATTCCTGCGATAGTCCGATTTTTATAAATACCAACCAGTATTTTTATAGGTCCCATATAACCCTTTATGGAACTGTCAATATCAGTGGTAATAAAACAGATACCAATAACTCTCTTTCCAATGAAAGCATCCCAATGTGGATATCTACCAGATTTTGCGGAAAATGAGGTTGCAGAAGGCATAACATAATGCAAATCCTTATCTGTTATACCTGAAAATAATTCAGTAGTTACTATATAAAAAATTAGTATTGAAATAATTACTATTTTTTTAATAATCATTTACTTTCACAGATTTATGAGATATCTCTTCTTTATTCAGCATCTTATCTATCTCTTTTGCTTTATCAAGTCCACTTATAGGAATAATGATATAATCGCCTATTCTTATTTGAGATGGATTTTTAAGTTTATTCATTTCAATTATCATTTTTCTCGGAACTTTATATTTTGATGCCAAACTCCATATAGATTCACCTTGTTTAATTTTATGTCTTCTAAAAGTTATTCTGTCTTCAGGAGCTATATTGTTAAAATTCTGAAGGAAGGTCTGTAAGGTCCCATAAGGAATTCTTAACCTATAATTAAAATATCTCGGAGGTGTAGCCCATCTTTTAAGTTCAGGATTTAATTTTTTTATCTCTTCATAAGTTGAATTACAACATTGAGCAATTATTTTCAAATCAGTTGCATCTGGAATTTCAACAACATCATAAAGCATAGGTTCCTCTTTTGTTATATTAGTAAACCCAAAATTATCAAGATTCTCACAAATAATAACAACTGATAAAAACTTTGGCACATAGTTAGAAGTCTCTTTTCGCAATATACCCCATCGTTTATTACTTATTTTCCAGAAATCTCTCGATTTATACTTTTTAATAGCCTTTATAACTTTACCACCACCGGCATTATATGCAGCAAGGGCTAAATACCAGTCTTTAAGCCAATGATATAAATCGCGTAAATGTTTCGCAGCCGCTTCTGTAGATTTTTCAAAACTGCGTCTCTCATCCACCCACCAGTCTGAATGAAGTCCATACATTCGTGCAGTTCCCTTCATAAACTGCCATGGACCACTTGCACTTTTTGGTGAGTATGCTTCGGCAGTGAAGCCACTCTCAATAATTGGAAGATATACCAATTCAGGGGGAAGTTCCTGTTGAATAAATGTTTGTTTTATCATAGGAAAATATTTATAAGCCCTGGACACAATCTTTTCAAGTTGTTTTCTGCCTCCGCCTGTATAAATTTTGATATATTCATATACTCTGTCGTTTATTACAAACGGTATATGTGTGGATGCATCAATATTTTTATTAGTCCTCAAGTCATTTAATGTTGCGGTTACATCTATCTTTGAAAAATTGTTTATTCCAGTGCATCCAAATAGAGAAATAATTAAAACAATCAACAATAAAAGTTTATACATAATAGTCTAATTTAACAATAGTTTATAGTAAAGTCAAACTTTGATTGCTTTTTCAATAATTTGTATATAACAAATAGAAGAGATATTGAAACAAGTTCAGAATGACACAATAAGATGTATTTCTATCTGGTTCAAATATATTTCCTTTATAACCCTTACCACCACTTACTTGCACCTTGAAACTTCGCAGTTTATATATGGGATTTTGCTTGAAAAAATATCTCATCAACAATAGATTTCTTGAAAAACCCGTTTATCTTCTTAATAATATCCTGCTGCAAAAAATTTAACTGCGTAGCCCATGCAGGAGAATCTACATCTATAAATAATCGTTTCCCTGAAATAAAGGATGGAGATGTATGCGATGCTATTGCTTTTCCCACACAATTCTCCCACTCTTCTTTTATATACTCTAAAGCAAATCGTGGTTCCCACTTTTTTTTTGAAATTATTTTTTTAATAATATCTCCTGCTTTATCCATCCAATATTATAACCTCTTTATCATTCATCTCTTTATACTCTTTATCATCTACTGCAACTAAGAAAAACTGAGCATCAATACTTTTAATAAAATCAATAATAATATACCTGTTTTCATTATCAAGTTCAACCAAAATGTCATCCATTAAAATAACAGGCACATCATTTATCTTATCTTTTAAAAAATTGAATTCTGAAAGTTTCAATGCAGTAACTGTTATCCTTTTTTCTCCAATAGAAAAAATCTCACTTAAATCGTATTTTCCATTCATTTTGAATATTATATTATCACGATGAGGTCCTAACATAGTATATCCTAAAGCAGTTTCCTTGTTTAAACTGTTTTTTAGTTTTGAATTATATTCATCCTTAAGTTTTTCTGGTGTAAAATCATTTTCATCATCAATAATATTGGATATATAATCTATTCCAATGCCATCCAGATTTTTAATATTTAAATTTTTCAATGTTTTAAAAAAATTCGATTCTATTTCTTTTATGTATTGCTTTCTCTTAAGAATTATCTTTGTTCCATACTCTATAGTTGGCTTATTTAATACTTCTAAATTGTTATACTTCTGTTTTTCATCTGGCTGTTTTAGGACAAAATTTCTTGATTCAATTATCTTATTATATTTAATTAAATCAGAATAATATTCTCTATCTATTTGTGAAAAAAGTCTGTTCAAAAAATCTCTTTTAAAATCAGGAGAGCCGTCAATTAATAACAGGTCATTCTGATAAAATAAGATTGAGTTTATAATACCTATTACATCCTCTAATCTCTTTATTTTAATTCCATCTTTTTTAAACTGTTTTTTTCTGTTTCTGCTTGAATAGATTATCTCAAGTTTCTCGTCCATCCCTTTTTTGTTTGCCAAACATGATATAGAAAAAAAATCTTCTCCATATTCTGTCATAGAGAAATCGAGACTTCTGAAAGATTTAGTTGTGGAAAGATAATAGATTGCTTCAATAATAGAGGTTTTTCCTGCCCCATTTCTTCCTGATATAACATTCTTTTTATCATAGAATTTAAATTTCTTTAAAGTATGATTTCTAAAATGTTTTAATTCAAGGTATTTTATCCACATTAATTTAACTTAATAGGCATTATAAGACATAAAAAGTTATCATTAGATTCTTCTTTACCCATAGCAGCACTTTCTGCCTCATTAAAACCCATTACAAATTTTTCAGTATCAATTGAATTTATAAAGTCTAATATATATTCGTTACTAAAGGCTATTTCAAAATCTTCATAATCATATAAAATATCTATCTCTTCCCGAGCTTCACCTATTTCAGGATTAGCCGATTCCAGTACCAATTTATTCTTTTTAAAAATAAAATTTATTTTTCCGCTCTTGTTATCTATTGTAAGAATTGAGACTCTTTTTACTGCATTAATCATTTTGTTAGTATAAAAGATTACTTTTTTGCTGTAATTTTTTGGTATTACCTGTGTATAATCAGGAAATTTACCGTCAATCAGACGAGAAATAAGTTCAATATCACTAATCTTAAAGTATATCTGATTTTGGCTTAATCCCATTTCAATCTGTCCCTCATCTGTAAGAATCTTTAAAAGTTCACCCAATACTTTATGAGGTACTGTTATACCATCCAGTTCATTATCAGTTTTAACTTCATTTTCTATTAGAGCAAGACGTCTTCCGTCAGTTGCAACAAATCTAAGTTTTTTATCTTTTAATTCAAGTTTAACTCCTTTTATAGTTGAAGTTAAATCCTCGTTTGATACTGCAAAAATTGATTTTCTTATCATAGTTGATAAATCTTTTTGAGAAATATTTATAAAAAAGTCTACATTCTTTTCAGGCAATACAGAATAATCATTTTTAGGCATACCTTTTATTTTAAATTCTGCTTTTACTTCTTCATTTTTGCTTTTTATAGAGACTATGTTATTTTCATCTACTGAAATCATAATATCATCATTTGGAAGAGCTTTAACAATATCAGTTAACTTTTTTGCATGTATTGTTATTGAGCCTGGTTCTATTACTTCTGATTTTATAGGTATTTTTATTGCAACTTCTAAGTCTGTTGATGCTATTATTATATGGTCATCTAATGTTTCAATAAGAATATTTGACAATATAGATATAGTAGTTTTTGAAGTAATTATATTTTCTGCAAAATGTAAAGCATTTGCTAATTTTTCTTTTGCTGCAATTATTTTCATATTAACACCTCTCTTATTATTATTCTATATATAAATATAGAAGTAGTAATAGTAACACTTGTTGAAATGTGTAAAACTCTATTATTATTTATAACATAAAGAATAATATCAAGTATAAATATGTGGAAAGTAAATAAACTTTTACACATATACACAGATATTACTCTTTTTTTTAACTTAATGTAATTATTAACAATTTTTCAACAATTAATTCACAGACTATCCACACTTAAATCTTTGATTATTTTTTCAATTGCATTGTTTAAAGATTTATCCATTTTTCTTAAATTTTTGATTTTTTCAATTGCATGAATAACTGTTGAATGGTCTTTACTTCCGAATGCTCTACCGATTTCAGTGGTAGATGAGTTTGTTATCTCTTTAATTATATACATTGCAACCTGTCTTGGAATTAGAATTTCAGATATCCTTCTTTTTGATATCAAAGATTTGTGTTCAATACCATAATAATCTGCAACAGCATGCTGTATCTGTTCAATGTTAGTTCCTTCTTTAACATTATCTTTTATCATATCTTTAACAGCTTTCCTTGCAAGTTGTAAATCAATCTCTTTATTTAATAGTGTAGATAAAGCTATCAGTTTTATGAATGCACCTTCGAGTTCTCTTATATTATGCTTTATTCTTTTCGCAATATAATGGATAACTTCGGGTTGTATTTTAATTTTTTCTGCATCTGCTTTTTTGTATAATATTGCTTCGCGTATTTCTAAGTCAGGCGGAACTATATCAGATATCAGCCCCCATTGGAATCTTGATTTTAAACGTTCTTCCAAATGATTTATCTCTTTTGGAGGTCTATCTGATGTTAATATTATCTGCTTTTCTGCATTGTGGAGAGTATTAAAAGTATGAAAAAATTCTTCTTGAGTTGCTGTCTTGCCTGCGATAAAATGAACATCATCAACCAGAAGCACATCTATCTTTCTATATTTATTTCGGAAATTATCCATTTTTCCATTTTGTAAAGAGTGAATAAGGTCGTTTGTAAATTTTTCGCCTGATACATATAAGACAGATAATTCAGGCTTTTCACTTAATAGTTTGTTTCCAATTGCATTTAAAAGATGTGTTTTGCCAAGCCCTGCACCACTATATATAAAAAGTGGGTTGTATGTTTTAGCAGGACGATTTGAAACAGCCATACATGCAGCATGTGCAAATTGGTTGCTCGCTCCAACAACAAAATTGTTGAAGGTATATTTTGGATTTAAGTTTGAGTTATATTTATCTATTTTTGTTTTATTTTCTTTTGATTGTGTTGGAATCTTTCTTATTGTTGTATTTGTGATTTTAGGGCTATTATCCTTGGCTATGGTAAATAAGACTGATATATCCTTATTTAAAAGTTGCTGAAGATTTGCCCTTATTTTTGGAAGAAGATTTTTACTTAAGTAATCTTTATGAAATTTACTGGAAACTTCTACGACAACCTTATCATCATTTATATCTAACTGCCTCGTCTCTTTTAAATAGCTGTTAAATATATGAGAATCAACGTTCTTTTCCATCAATAAAAGAAGGTTATCCCATAAATTTTCTTTGTTCATTCAAAATCTCCTCATAATTTTCCACAGGGTTTTCCACAATTGTGGAAAACTGTATAATACATTACTAAATAAATAATTATAATACTTTATGCTTACTGTATTAAAAGTAAACAGGTTTATAATTATCGGAATATAAACAATTTATATATAAAACGTTACTAAATCATTCACCTTTAATTTATAGTTCTCTTGTGCAAAGATTGAGTAAAATCTTTGCTGACTATAATTTATCTATTTATTAATTATCAAAGAACATATATATTTATTATTTAACCTTATCATATAATAATAAGATTAAAAAAACCATATTTTGTGTTCACTATATTAACAGTTTGTAAAACTAATGTCAACTAAAAAAGAAAAAAAATTAATTTTTTTTCTTTTACGAACAATATCCTATAATTGTAATGGCGAAATGTAATCTCCTAATTCATTTCGGAACTTTTCCAGTCTCTGCTTCTGTTCTTCAAGAACATTGAATAGTATATCAGGTGTATCTGAAACTTTATTCTTGTAAATATCCATTATTCTATCCAGTTTATTTAACTGTTCGGGAATTCTAATTGTGAACTGTTTTATATAGGATTCTTCACTATATTCGCTACTCAGAAGCTCTTTAAATAATTTTTTCAAATCACTATATTTAGGTATAAGTCCCGTTGGTGTTTTTATAGCATCAACTTCATTGTAGCATCGCAATTCCATCCATTTCAGCCACACTCTTTTGTCCCATTTATCGTTTAAATAATCACCATTATTATCTTTTAAGAAGTAGTTTACAGAAAAAATTTTCGGAGGATTTTCTACATCTTTAACAAAGTCTAAATTATTTTTAATATATTTGCCAATTGGTATTGATAAAAAGTCAAGATTTGACATTGGATTGAACTTTCGTATACCAATCTTCCCTAAAGTTGCTGCTGTGGTCTCAGATTCTAAAGATGCCCCTTTTGTGATTATTCCGTGAACCCAGTCAAAGGACTCTTCAACTGGCACGGAAGTATCAGAATCACGTCCTCCGTATATAATACCTCCGACAACAACCCCGGCCGGATTATGTAGATTTTCATCAACATTGGGAACTGAGTCCAGACTGGCTGTAAATCTGGCATTTTTATGTGATACTGGTATCTCTTTACCACTGGCATCTTTTTTCCCTTTAAACCACTCCCCTGAAAAATTTACACCTTTTTCTGGGATAGTATCACTTTTTCCTTCCCAGAACGGTTCGTTATTTTCAGTAACAAGTATATTGGAGAATATTATCTCTCCTGGGGAATTTAGAACTTGCCATAAAACAGGGTCATCTTTTTGGTTAATTCCTGCAATAATTCCAAAAATACCTTTTTCAACATTTACAGCACGAATTTTACCGTCAATAACTCTAAGATACGAGATATCATCGCCAACGATTCTTTCTCCTGGTATCATTGAAGTAGAGGTTTTACCGCAGGCACTTGGAAATGCACCTGTAAAATATGTCTTTCTTCCATTGGGACCATTTACACCCATTAAAAACATATGCTCCGTAAGCCAACCCTCATTTGAACCTTTATTGATTGCCAGTCTCATTGCTAATTTTTTCAACCCGAGCGTATTTCCACCATACTGTGTATTTACACTGTAAACAAGATTATTTTTTATATCAATATATACTCTTCGCTTATCAATATTTTTTGAAACGCCATTTTCAAGTTCTCCTTCACTATGAACAAACTTAAAGAAATTATTAGAGCCGTTCATTCTCTTAAATTCCTTGTAACCCTGCCTATAAAGGAGAATTTCACTATGTGCAATATAAGCAGAATCTGTAATCTGCACGCAGGGAATAGAAAATTTAGAGTTTTGAGGTCCGAGACAGAAGAACATAATATACATTCTATGTCCGTTCATAATGTTATTCATTATACCTTTTATTTCTTCAATACCCTGGTTCCTTTCAATCTGATTCAAATTTTTGTCAAAATTTTCGTCTGCTTCAACAAGATACTTTGTGTTTGCCTTATCCCTTGCCTGGTCATCTATCCCGTCAAAATGAATAGTATGACCATCCATTTTCAGCTTCTTCTCTTCTCCAGTATTTACTGCCTCATCTCTTATAAAAGAGATTCTTTCGTCAGAATCATCACAGACAAAAACATCTGATGGATTACAAAGTTTTATGTAATCCGAAATAAAATTTTCCAGATGGACGTTATTCAAATTTTTAATAATAGTATAATCTTCTTTGCGTAGTTTTTGCTTGAGAATCTGTTCATTATTTTCATTCATTATTAACACCTCGTAGTAAGATTTTTGCCAAGATATAAGTTTTAATTTTAAATGTCAAATTTAATTTGGGATTTTTTTGAATTTTTTTTATTAATCGGTTATTGTTAAAGAAATATATGTTGTCTTTATTTTATATTTTGTTATAATATATAATATGAAACATCTATCTATTATGCTAATTTTACTTTTAACACTACTGCTGGCGTGCAAAGAGGAGTATAAGACAGAGGGATACTTTGTAGATGATAATTACTATGAAGTTATTGCCTATGGAAAAGCCCCGAGCAAAGTTGAAAATAAAGTTAAAAGCAGAAATATGGCAAAAGAGGCAGCGTTAATATATGCACAAAAATATATTCAGGATAAATTTAAAAATTCGTCTGAAATTATTGGAAATGGTATTATAGTTGAAACTTCATTCTATAATGATAAATTCTGCAAGATAATTTATAGGGTCAAAGTCAAGCGATAATTATAGTTAACTGCGAAAATAAATGTACATTTTTTGCCAGTGCTATCATTTGCATGAACAGACTGTGTTATAACAATATTTTAACGGACAATTTACGCATAGTGGCAGGTTTACCTGCCCATTGGGGCTTACCAGTTTATTTACGACTTCTTATAAGCACCCAGAAACTCATTTCTTGTAATTCCGGATTGAGTACAAATTGTCCTTAAGGTGGACGCCTTTATCTTTGGATGATTTGGCATAGTTAAAGGAGTCTTACTTCCATCAGGGTTATTACGAATCATAGAAATATGCTCTTTTTCCCTTATGATTTGAAAGCCTAAAATCTCTAATGCCTTTACTACCTTTCGCTTAGGTGCATCAGATGGAAATTTTAACATCACACATTCACCATTGTCTCGGCAACGAAAGCCTCAATAATTCGTGGTTTTGCATTAATTACTTCTTTTCCAAAAGTTTCAATATGAAAATGAATTGCTGACCTTACATCAGCAAGCGCCTCTTCATAAGTATCCCCTTGACCAACTACAACCCCTTTGAGCCCCAATGGATATGCTATATATCCATCAGGATGTTTCTCTACGATGATTTTAAATTGTTTCATTATAATTCCCTCCATAATTCATTAAATTAAAAAAGTGATTTACCTTATTGCTCAAAATAACACATTTCATAATATTTATATTATAGTATCTTATTAAAATCAAAAGTCAATTGTTTTTTCCATCATAAATAATTGCTCAAATGTCCCTATGTGAATTTGTGCAGTTATGTGTGTATAGGTGCTTATGATTTAAAGTTTTTTATCAAAGATTTAATTGCATTAAGGTTGTTATGTATTCGCTCAAAAATCTCTTTAAGTTCATCTTGTTTTTCTTTTTTTATATCCTGTTTCATACTATACTATTCGGCTGGAATAAAAAATTATAGAGTAAAATTTTTGTAAATTAAAAGTATTATTAAAGAATTTACAGGGAGACTGAGTTTAAAAACTTTATTCGTAAGCAGTTCCTTTTAGTTTTTCTACATAGAGTTGGGCAGAATACCCTGCATTTGCACCATCTCCTGTTGCTGTTACTATTTGTCTTAAATCTTTTTTAATACAGTCACCACAGGCAAAAATACCTGGTTTTGAAGTTTTCATTGAAGAATCAGCAATAATATATTTTCTATCATCCATATCAACTAATCTCTCAACAAAGTTTGTATTTGGAACAAGTCCGATATAGATAAAAATACCATCGCATTGAATCTCATCTTCTTTAGCAGTTTTAAGATTTTTTACTTTCACACCTGTTACTTTGCCATCCCCAAGAATTTCAGTTACAACTGAATCCCATACAAAATCTATTTTATCATTTGCAAAAGCCCTCTCCTGCAAAATTTTTGTTGCACGTAATCTATCCCTTCTATGAACTAATTTTATGTTTTTTGCAAATTTAGAGATATATAAGGCTTCTTCAACAGCAGTATCTCCACCTCCAACTACAACAACATCCTTTTCTTTAAAAAAGGGAGCATCACAGACTCCACAGTATGAGACCCCTTTGCCGGTAAGTTCTTTTTCTCTTGGCACTCCAAGTTTGCTTGCTTTTGCACCTGTGGCAATTATAACAGATAAACTTTTATAAGTTCCGCTGTCCAAAACAACCTCCCACGCAGGATAATTGTCCAATTTAGATTCATTTATTCCATTAGTATTTCCAACAGTAAATTGAGTTCCAAATTTTTCAGCATGTTTTTTCATTTTTTCTAAAAGGTTAGCACCTGTTACTCCATCTGGAAAACCAGGATAATTTTCAATTCTATCTGTAAGAGAGACTTGTGAAACTTCAAGGTAACTTTCAACAACTAAAGTTTTCAGCCTTGCTCGTGATGTATATATGGCAGCGGTTAAACCAGCCGGCCCACCGCCTATTATTATTACATCATAAACTTTATCATCTGTCATATTTACTGCTCCTTTTTAGAAATTAGTATTAAAATATATATTCACAGAATCTATTTTTGTCAACATTATTTAAAAATTAGATGTATCATAAATTTTCCATTTATGTGTAATTTTTTCAAGATAAACAAAAAATTTTTCAAATAAAAAAGTCATAATAGATAAAATTAAAAGTGAAATAATTATAATATCCATTCTTATCAAATTCTCAGCCCGCATCATTAAAGCCCCAATACCTGTTGGAATTGCTACCATCTCAGCAGCAATTATAACCCGCCATGCCATACCTGCTTCCAATCTTAATCCTGTAAAAATATTTCCAAGTGCAAGAGGAAATACAATTGTGAAAAGTGTCCTCAATTTTGTTGCCCCCAGTGAATATGCAACTTCTATATATTTTTTATCAACACTTCTAATTCCATAAGAGGTATTATATGTAATTGGGAAAAATGAACAAATAAAAATTATCGTTATGGGAAGCACCTCATTTATCCCTATCCATAACATTAAAATTGGAAGCCATCCAAGTGCTGGTATCGGATAAAGAATACTTATTATTGGACTGAATGCTTTATTTAAAAGTTTATTCCAGCCGATTATAATTCCTACTATTATCCCTGATATTGAGCCAAGTGTAAATCCAATCAAGATGCGTATCAAACTTTTCATAAAATTTTTAAGTAAAATTCCAGTCTTAAGCAATTCAAAAAATTCTTTTAAAATTTCTGTAAATGGTGGAAAAATTTCTTTCGGAACTATATTTGCTCTTCCAATAATTTCCCATATTAGTAAAAAAATAATGATAGGCACAAAACCAATAAATCCTGATAATCTATCTCTTTTTAAATTCATAATCTATTTTAAAAATTAGAGTTGTTGCATAATTCAACACAATAGCAATCATCTCCCGTTTAATGTCATTTCCGCAAAAGTTGGAATCTCTATTTGGATTAAATTTTACATATTTAGGAGATTCCCGCCTGCGCTGGAATGACAAAAGAGAAATCCTGTTCCTATTTTAAAAATTGTAAATCTACTATTTCTTTTGCATTAAATTTCTCTTTAATA
>DYJV01000018.1:19984-40355 GCA_020722945.1 Candidatus Methylomirabilis sp.
CTATTTTAAAAATTGTAAATCTACTATTTCTTTTGCATTAAATTTCTCTTTAATATAACCTAATTTATACATATAATCAATCTCCTGTTGAACCATTTTTATATCTATATCAGAACTACAAATCATTTGTGAAGATAAAGATCTTTTTATAGCATCCGATTTTATCGTAAGTTTTTCAGCTATTTTACTCACCTTTAGTGGGTATATATTTTTGCCAGTTACAGTAAGGGCATCAGCAACAATTTTTGATGCTTCATCAGGATGCTTATAAATAAACTCTATTCCCCTCTTTGTTATATTAACAAGTTTTTGCACTATTTCAGGATGCTTTTTTATCAATTCATCTTTTACAACAAGCACACTTCCCTCCATATCTTTCCATAAATCTTTTGCACTTAACAGTTCTTTAAATCCATCCTGAACAGCCATTGATGGAAACTGTTCGGGGAAAAATCCTGCATCAATCTGTCCTGTTTTAAGCAATACTAATGTTTCTGGTGGCGGCATTCGTAAAACTTTATTTTTTATACCATTAAGATTATATTTTTCAATCATCTTATTCATAAGTACATCTACGGGACTTCCCTCTTGGGAGCATGCAATTTGTATATTTTTATTCATCAAATCTTTAACAGTTTTTACTTTTTTTGAATTTACCACCAGTCCATATCCATACTTATGTGTTCCACAAACAACTTTAATTTTTACACCACCGTTTTTATATGTGGAAATTGCAGGAATCAAACATATATAAGATGCATCAATATCCCCTCTCGTTAGAGCAGCAGCAAGTGCCATTCCTGTAATGTAGTTATCATACGCTACAATATTTAATCCTGCTTGTTTGAACCATCCTTTTGCACGGGCTATATGCGCCGATGCTGCATGTGCTACAAATTCAACTGCCATCTTAATTGGCTTCTGAGTTGTTTTTTCTTTTTTCCCACAACCCAAAGAAAAAACTAAAACAAAAGAGATTAAAATATTTACAATGTTTCTCATTTTTATACCTCCTTTTTAAAAATACTTATTCCTTTTTGCCATATTCCTATTCTTATTTTTTTACCAATATAGAGATTGTGTCTTTGATAAATATATGATGGAAAAATCAACTCAAAATCAACAACAGATTTAACTTTTAAGATAGTAGTATCACTTAAAAAATGTGCTGATACAATTTTTCCCTCAAAAATGTTATCTTTCAATTCGTCTCTTATAGGCAAACCTTCTTTTATAATCTTTATATCCTGCGGTCTAATTGAAAATTTTACATATTCCCCTTCTGTAAAGTTCGTTTTATGAGTTTCCTCTAAAATGTCCATATCTTCATTGGCTCCCTTTCTGTCATTCCTGCGAATGCAGGAATCTTTTACGAGATTTACCTTGTTAGAATGCTCTCTTTCATTGAAGGCAATAATTTTAAATTTTTCTCCTTTGATTATAACTTTTTCCTTGTTAACTTTTTCAATTATACCGGAATATATATTCTTTATCCCAAGATACCTTGCTGCCATCTCTGTTTTTGGTTTTGATAATGTTTCCTCTTTATTTCCTTTTTGAATAATTTTTCCATCAATCAATAACGCAATTTTTGTTCCAAGAATAGATGCTTCATCAAGATTATGTGTTATATGAATAACAGGGATTTTAAACTTTTTTAAAATATCTATCATCTCAAACCATATATCTTTTTTTAGCCCCACATCAATTGAGGAGAATGGCTCATCCAAAATAAGAACTTGCGGGTCTACGAGAAGTGCTCTTGCAAGCGCAACTCGCTGTTTCTCTCCACCAGACAGACTGTTAGGGTATCTTTTAAATAAGATTCCAATTTTTAAAATTTCTACAATCTTATCAAACTTATTTTTCACTTTGTTAAAATCTATTTTTCTTGCCTTTACACCAAAAAGAATATTATCACGGACATTCATATGAGGGAATAAAGCAAAATCTTGTGGGAGATATCCGATGTTTCTTTTTTCAGGTGGGAGAGTAGTTATATCTTTTTTATTTAATAATATTTTTCCTTCTGTGATTTTATAAAATCCGCATATACATTTGGCAAGCGTAGTTTTTCCACTGCCAGTAGGACCTAAAAGAATGAAATGATCTCTTTTTATATTTAAAGTGATATCGTTTAATAGAAAATTATCCAACCGACAAGAGAGTTTTTCTATTTTCATCATATACTTTTATTTTCCTTAATAATAAAAATGGTTTCAATTGTTTAAAAGTTATACTTTATACTTAATTGTAATACATTTGTCTGTTGCCATATATCTGTTCTATAGTTGTTATCTAAAAAATATGTTAAGGAAATTTGTAGACTTTTTGATGTTTTATGGGCAGCACCAAAATAGAAACGGTATTTGTTAAATTTTTTTGCATTAAAATCGTAAAACACCTCATAAGCAAGATTCGGTGTTAATTTAATTTCTTCTATTGGGAATTCAATTGTTAATTTATTTCTGTATCGTGGAATTTTTTTATCTTCCATTATGCGATATTCCATTCTGTTTCTATCGCTTAAATTAAAATTATCTAATTGGGACTTGAAAGTTATAGAGAGATTTGGACGATATTCATTTTTCCAACTCAAATTTTCCTTGTATCGTATGTGCTGATAACAGAAATGACATATAAAATATTTTTTTATATTCCACTGTATACCAAGCACAGCCTGAGCCCAGTAGAATGAGATTGGACTATTTTGTTTGATACGAAACTGTGGGCTTATTATTAAATTCAGATTCTTACTTATTTTTTTGTTAATTTCAAAATTTGCCCAATATTGCCAATCAGACCCAGATGTTAGATTAGTAGTTGTGAAAATCATAATAAATAGAGTTGTGGTAGCAAATAATAAAAAACTTTTTTTAAATTTTAGCATTGTTTTATCATCCTTTTTAAAATTAAAGCGTTATATACAACTTTATATAACGACTTGTATATAATATAACTACGAAAAAATAATGTCAAGAGAAAAAATAAATTTTTTTATACTGTCCCGGAATTATAACTATTATTTCCCTAATTTATTCAAAGCCCTGTTCAAAAATTTTTTGTATTCTCTTTTTAATTTCATAAAATTCTTTAATAACAAGTTTTCCCATTTTTGTAAGTTTAGCACCACCACCTTTTTCTCCGCCTATAGAAGTTTCTATCAGAGGTTTAGAACTCAATTGATTCATTTTGTTTATTAATTGATATGCGTGTTTGTAAGAAATATTCATTGATTTTGCTGCTTCTGAAATTGATTTATATTTATCTATTCTTTCTAATAGCATAACGCGTCCAGAGGCAAGAAAAGTTTCATTTTTTAATTCTACCCAAAATCTGATTTTTACTTTCTTATTCTTGCCAATAGTAATCTCAGCATCTGCCCTTGCCTGCCTCCCTTGTTTGGTACTATTACTTCTGCTCATAAAACTAATATAAAAAATTTTGCAGGTTTAGGCAACTATTTATTTTGTAAGAATAGTGGGTATGCTCCCCCGGGAGGTAATTTTTTCACAAGAAGGTGCTCTAAAAGAATAAAGTAATCTTTGCTTTTTATATTTAAACTGACTTTTTTAATAAAAAATTACCCAACTGACAAGAGAGTTTTTCTATTTTCATCATAATACTTTTATTCTCCTTATGATAAAAAGAGTTCCAAGCGAAACTATAAGGGAAATCAATGTAAATATTACGGCAATAGAGATAAAAAATCAGCAGCAGAGAGGATATGTATAAATCCAGTATTTGTTCGTTTGACCTGATGAAAATCCGGCCTATTTACAATTTGAAAACCTTTTTTAATATTTAAAATATTCATAAAATAGGATAAGTTATTTGATGGAGTTGTATCATTATTTTTTACCTCAATTAGCCATAGAGGTTTATTCTTTCTACAGATTAAGAAATCTACTTCTCTTTTGTTCTTGTCTCGGATAAAATATAATTTTAAAGTATCAAGTCCAAAATCATTAAAAAATTCAACAAATTTTTTTAAATGAACAGCTATATAATTTTCAAATTTAATTGCTTCATTTTCAACTTCTGACCAGTCCCACAGATAAATTTTTTTTTCTTTATGTATACCTCTTTTTATAGATTTATGATACGGAGGAACAGAAAAAATATAGTATAATCTTTCCAATATATCCATCCAATTTTTTAATGTATTAAAAGTGACTTCAATATCTTCTCTTAATGAATTAATTGAAAAAATGGAACCAATTCTTTCAGGTATTAGTTCTATAAGCAATTCAATCAATGATACATTTTTTATATTTGTTAAATCTCTCAAATCCTCATTAGAGATTAGATTTTTTCTGTTGTTTGACCATCTTAATAGAAAACTTTTATCCTGTTTTAAAAATGGCTCTGGGAAGCCGGAAGTATTAAATAGTGCGTTATGAGTAGATACAGCAATTTTAGACGAGGAAATAGAATTAAATATATCATTTAAATTGTCTGGCTGTTTAAATTTTCCAACAAGTTCGCCAACTGTTAATGGTAATAATTTATACAAAAAGTATCTACCAACAAGACTATCAGCACCTTTCTTATAGATATCCAATTTTGCGCTCCCTGTGATAAAAAAATCTATCTTATCAGAATATGTATCATATATACCTTTTAGATAATTTTTCCAATTTGGGAATTTATGAATTTCATCAAAGACTACGAGTGGTTTTTCTACCTGATATTTTTCAATATCTTCCATAAAAAAATATGGGTCATTTAAAAGTCGTTTTCTAATAACAATATTATCCCAATTGTAATATAACTGTTCGGAATTAAATTTTTTAAGAAAGAATTTAGATAAAGTTGTTTTTCCAATCTGCCTAGGACCTACTAAGAATAATAATTTTTTGTGGGTAAAATGATATTTGAGCAAAAATCGTATTAACAATCGTTCTATCATACATACCAATTTATACCCTTATGAAAAAAAGTCAAGACTTTTTTTCAGTTGACTAAAATAAAGTTATATAGAGAGGCGGTGCAAAACTTTGTTAATAAAGTTTGGCACCTCCCCTGTTTCGTCCCTGTTCCCATGATTTATCACCTCCTTTCTTTACGTAAAAAAAATGGGGTATGCTCCCATCAGAAGGATGTACTTCCGAAAAAAGAAGGAAAAGATGAATCCTTAAAATATATGGGAGCATACCCCTAAATGTCAGGCTCTAAACTATATTTTCAACTTCATACCGCCATAAATTTTTCTGCCAATAAGAGGTGCCCAGATAAAGGCAGCATTATCGGGTCTTCTATCATGTTGCCAATAATCAAATAGATTCTTTGCTCCTGCAAATATCTCAAGATTATTAAATTTTTTAGATATACGAACATCTGTAATCCAGAATGGTGCTGTCTTCTTAATTTCTGTAAGGAACTCATCATCTTTGTAATATTCAATATACATATAACCTGTATATTTTCCTGTAATATTGAATGACCATGTGCCTGGTGTAAAATCAAGAGATATACTTCCTGTATGAAATGGACTTCTTGCAATATACTTGCCTACATCTTTATAATCTTTCCAGGCATTTGTCGCAGCAGCATTAGTGCCCCATACTTCAGAATCAAATTCATCATAAGGATTCTTCTTATATTGAGCATTGATATAGGCATAATTCAGTTCAATGTTAATTATACGGAAGGGTTTTATCATTTTTGCAAGAGGAAATGGACCACCAAATGTTATCTCTATTGAATGGGTAATAGCGTCTTCCATATTTCTCCATTCATAATCATAGTCAGGAATATCGGTAGGAACGAATTCAATTTTATCTTTTACATCAATTAAAGTATATGTTAAATCTATATACCTTTTCCCAAATCCACAATCTTTCTCAAAATCAAGACTTGCAGTGTAACTCATAGATGTTTCAGGTTTTAGATTAGATGGTTTTGCAATTTTTGGAGAACCACTACATAAATGTAAATCCTCATCAAAATGGTATGGAACTCTAAATCCTTTGCCTACACTACCTCTAAATGCTAATTTTTTGCTTATATCATATTTAATTGAACCTCGTGGATTAAGTGAAGTTGTTTTATATTTGTTATCACCTATGTTGTAATGTTCAACTGAATTATGATAATCGTATCTTGCACCAGCAATAATTGTTAGTCTCTTAGCTGGGGAATATTCGTCTTGCAAATAGCCACCTAAATCATCTGCCTTTTTTGTTGTTTTCATTCTTGTCCCTGTAATCCTTTGTCCTATAATCTGTGAAAAATCACTTCTTCTATGCTGAATACCGATTAAAAAACTGTGTTTGCCTGCTAATTTGAATGGGAATAGATACTTGGCTTCACTGATATATATTTTTTCATTCGCTATAAATGGAAATGGTAAATCATCTGCATTAGTTATACTGCCGACATTATCAAGAATTTCACTAATTGCAGCATCATTGGTGGCATCTCTTTTATGATGTGAATAGTTAAAGGTGATGCTTATATTCCGTTGTAATGAGAAATATTTGTTTAATTCAAATCCTAATTCGTGTCTGACGGTTTTAATATGTTCCGATGAGAGTGCAAATGGGTTATCCCAATTATTACCTCTTAAATCACCGCCTCGTCTAAATTCACTTAAAATTTTTCCTGTGACTGTGAACAAGTCTATAAAACTTAATGGGTTGTAAAGATATAATTTACCCACGCCGCCAACATTATCTGTTTCTACCTGGTCAGTATATAAATCTTTATCCATATCAACAGAGCCCTGAATAGATTTTTGAATTGAGATAACACCACCTATATTTTCACTTCGTTTTGATGCTAATACGGAAAATGCTCCTTCATTATACGAGCCATAAGTGGATGATATTTCATAATGTGATTCACCAGGTTTTGGCTCTTCTGTAATAATGTTTATTACACCTGCAACAGCATCGCTACCATAAAGAGATGAGCCACCACCTTTAACGATTTCAATTCTTTCTATATTACCTGATTGTATCTGTTGAAGCCCGTATACGCCAGCAAGCCCTGTATAAACAGGTTCACCATCTATCAATACAAGAGTATGACCACTGGACATTCCGTTTATACGCACCATTGAAAAGTTGCAGTATTGGCACTGTTCTTCAACTCTGACTCCAGGTGCACCATCCAATGCTTCATACAAATTTTTTGCACCTTTTTTCTCAATATCCTTTTTAGAGATTACAGATGTCTTTATTGGAACATCTCTTAATAATCTCTCAGTTTTTGTTCCTGTTACAACAACCTTAACTGCTTCAACTTTTTTGTTTGTAGCATCAGTCTTTTCGGCAGATAGTAAAGCGGTTGATACCGCTACTATCAATATCACCAAACTAAATAATTTAAATTTTTTAAACATTTTTTAAAATCCTCCTTAAATTTTAATTAAATTTTTTATTTTAGTTGCTCTTCAATCATACTTTTTTAAAGGGTTGTCTCTTGCTCTTGTCATTTTTATTACCTCCTTTGAAATTATTTTAAATTGAAAATCCCCCATCCCCCTTTACGAAAGGGGGGGAATCACTCCCTCCCCCTTTGAAAAAGGGGGATAAGAGGGGGATTTCTCATCCCTAATCAATGAGATGAAAGTCTATTTCCGCGGACTGTATCTTGTGGATACTTGTATCCTGTGGCTACCAATATTTTTGAAAACCTGAATTATTACATTTGAATTTTCAAAGAACACACAATAAAATATAGACTAAACTAATAATTATAGTTTAGCCTATATTATAATCACATATACTTTAAATGTCAATCTTTTTTTAAAAAATTTTTTAGTTTAATTTATACACAATAGTTATTAGTATATTCATCTCGTTCATCTCATCCGGCAACGGCGGAAATGGTACGGATGATTTAACAGTTTCAACAGCAGCAGTATTTAAGTATTTATAGGGACATTCTTTCACAATAGCAAAATTTTTAATATTGCCATTTTTTTCAATAGTAAATTTGACAAATATTTCACCTTCGTGTCCTCTCACTCTCTCTATTTCAGGATAGAATTTATTCTCTTCAAGTTTTTCATAAACTAAATCAATATAACTTTGTTTAAATTCAAGAGGAATAAAGGTCGGCTTAATCTCTTTTTGTATTATTTTCTTTCTTTTTTTTTCTCTTTTAATAATTTCAACTATATCATCCTCCTTAATCTCAACCTCTCGTTGCCTGAATTTCAGATTAATTTCAGTTGGCTTTTTGTGTACTGTTATGTATTTCCAATCTAAAGTATTATTATCAGCAAGCATATTTTTTTTAAGAATAAATCCAACTGCTAATAAAATAATAATATGAAGCAAAATGCTGAAAAAAAAATAGAATATTAGGCTATATTTATTTTTTAGGGCTATGACTGATTGCCACATCTTTAACTCCTGAATTTTTCAATATATCCATAACAGAAACAAAATTTTTAAATGGAACATCTTCATCACAATTAAACAGAACAACAGCATCTTTATTTTTATCCAATTCTTTTTCAACAAAATATTGTAAACTTTTTATATTAATCTCTTTTTTATCAAAAAAGAGCCTATTATCTTTTGTTAAAAACAACGGTATTTTTTTCTTTTTAACTTTTTCATTAACTGCTGAAACAGGTAATTTAATTTTTACAACTGGTTTTATAAAAGTAGTACTAATGAACATGAAAACAAGCAGTGTAAAGATAAGGTCAATAAGTGATGTAATCTCAATATGTGGTCGCTCTTTTTCCTTTTTTCTAAATTTCATCATTTAAAGAATCCTTCTCCTTACCAACAATATCCGTCTTAAAGTTAATTTTTTCATCTTTTTTAAGCAAAATATTTAAACGGGAAACAACTAAAGACATATCATTACTTCTTTTTTCAACTATTTGTTCAAATATTCTAAATGCAAGAAAAGAAGGGATAGCAACAATAAGGCCATTGGCAGTTGTAAGCATAGCTTCCCAGATACCGGCAGCTAAACTCATTACATCTATATCTCCTCCCATAAGGGTAATTGTGTGAAAAACCTTTAGCAAACCAGTGATAGTTCCAAGTAATCCAAGCAATGGTGCAATATGTCCTATCTCACTTAAAATCCAGAGATTACTTTCCATTTTTTGAACAAGTCTAGTTCCCGTTTCTTCAATTATTTCATCAAATGAATTTTTATTATAATTTTCTATGTAAGTTTTAATCAATATCACAACAGGAGAATTTTTATACTTATCAAATATCTTATTTTTTAAAATATTTTCTGATTTATTAATAGCAGCAAGAATTTTATCAATTTTATATTTTGTTTTAATATAATAGATTGTCTTTTCAAGAACAACAGCAAAAGATACAAAATACAAAAATGTTATTACCCAATTTATTTCTTTGCCTCTATTAATTAAATCATACACGCTATTTAAAAAATTCATTTTATTAACCCTCCAATTTGATATATTAAAACAGCTAAAAACCAACCTAAAAATATACTTGTTCCAGTAGATAACAACGCCCATTTCCAGTTTAATTCTCTTTTAATAACGCCTATTGTTGCTATACAGGGAACATAAATAAGCGATGTGATTAAGAATGCATAGGCTGATAAAGGTGTAAAATAATGAGGTAATGCTTGTGATAAAGATTCAGCGCCGCCGAACAGGGTTCCCAGAGTGCCAACAACTACTTCCTTTGCTAAAATTCCAAAAATTAAAGCAACTGCTGCCTGCCAGAAACCAAAACCTGCGGGTTTTAATAAAGGAGCGAAAAAGGTGCCAATTTGCCCAATCCAACTTTGCTTTGAAGCATATTCTACTCCAACCGGAAGTGAACTTAATATCCAGATAATGATAACAGTAAAAAATATAATTGTTCCTGCTTTATAAAGGAAAATTTTACTTTTTAACCACATTTGTAGTAAAGCACTTTTTGTTTGTGGCAATCTATATGGTGGCAGTTCCATAATAAGAGGAGCTGTCTCCTTTTTAAAAAATAATATCTTAAAGGAATTAGCCACAAATATCGCAATAATTATACCTAACAGATACAAAGAAAAAACAATTAAGCCTTGATGTTTTGGAAAAAATATAGATGTGAACAATACATAAATAGGAAGTCGTGCTGAACAAGACATATAAGGAATTGCCATTATAGTGAGTATTCTATCCTTGCGTGATTCCAGAGTTCTTGTTGCCATAATTGCCGGCACATTGCATCCAAAACCCAATATCATTGGAATAAAAGATTTTCCATGCAGTCCAAGCGAATGCATAAATTTATCCATAACAAAAGCAGCCCTTGCCATATATCCGCTATCTTCTAAAAATGCGAGTAATAAAAACATAATCAAAATATTAGGAAGAAATACAATAACAGAGCCTACTCCATCAATTATGCCATCTTTAAGAAAAGAGACAACAATACTGGATACTCCAATTTTTATTAGGAGAGGTGCTATGGCATTCCCCAGCCAGTCAAAAAATTGACCAATCCAATCAACAAGAGGGCTCCCAACAGTAAAAACAATCTGGAAAGTTAAGTATATTAAAAAAAGAAAAATTGGTATGCCCAAGAATTTATTAAGAACTACGCTATCTATCTTATCAGATATTTCTCGTCCAATCTTTTTCTTTCTTGTTAATATTTCATTGACTAAACCTTTAATATAACCGTATCTATTATCTGCTATAATAGACAGAATGTCATCATTATATTTTTTTTCAATTTTATTCACTTCAGGGAGAGCAATGTTTTCTATATCAGTTAGATTATACACCTTTTTTGCCATATTAAAGAGATATTGGTCCCCTTCTAAAAGAGTAATAGCCAGCCATCTTTCATTGGCAGGCATATTTTGAGATGGAAATTTTGAAATAATATTTTTAATTGCCTCTTCAATTTCTTTATTATATTTTACTTCAAAGTTTGAAACCCTCTCTTTCTTTGCAGCAGTAGCAATCGCTTTTTTTAATTGTTCAGTGTTCCTATTCTTATTTGCTATTGTTTTTACCACAGGAACATCCAATATTAATGAAAGCACCTTCTCGTTAATATTAATTCCTTTTTTATCAGCCACATCAATCATATTTAAATTTAAAACAAGATTTACTCCCATTTCTAAGAGTTGTAAAGCCAGATAAAAATTTCTCTCAAAATTTGAAGAATCAATAACAGAGACAACAACATCTGGTTTCTCCTGAATAAGGAATTCTCTTGCTATTTTTTCATCAATTGATGATGCAGACAAAGAATATATGCCTGGTAAGTCTATTACTTTAAATTCAATCCCCTCATAGAAAAAACTTCCTTCTTTTTTTTCAACTGTAACTCCTGGCCAATTTCCTACATGCTGATTAGCACCTGTAAGATTGTTAAAAATAGAAGTTTTTCCACTATTAGGATTGCCAGCCAGTGCTATTGTTATTTTATTATTTTTCATTTGCCTCTCCATCTGAAATAATTTCCACAAAAATTCGTTTTGCCATGCCAACGCCTATACCAATTTTTAAGTCATCTTTTTGGACAATTATAGGACCTATTCCTGTATTTTGAGCAACTATCCAAATATTATTTGGGACTAATCCTAAATCTAAAGTTTTTTGTAACAAGCCACGACCACCTTCTATTTTAATTATTTTAAATTTATCACCGCTATTAAGTAATCTTAATGGAATCATTTTTTCACCTTTTCAACTATTACTGTTTTGGCTTCATCTTGTCTTAAACTTAGATGATAATCTTTGATTTTAATATCAATGGGCCCTCCAAAAGGCGCAATCTTTTCAACTGAAAATTTTTCATTTGTAGAAAGCCCCATACTGAGCAACTTTTGTTTAATTGAAATTGGAGCATCAATTTTTTTTATAATACCTGTTTCTCCGTTTTTTAATTCATTTAATAAATATACTCCTTCTATTTTTTTTGAAATGTGTTTGCTCTTTTTGAATTTTTTAAAATCATCAATTGAAAAATCGCTCTTTTGTAGATAACTAATAAAAGATATAAGAGATAAATAAGTTTCATTGGAAATATAATGTTCTATATTACAGGCGTCTTTTGCTGCAATATCTTCAGAGACGCCTAAAAACCTTGCAAAAAAATTGCTTAATGTTTTATGTTTTTCATATACCTCCTGAGCAAGGGTAAGACCTTTTTCTGTTAGTTCAATATAGCCATATTTTTCGTGATTAATAAGGCCCTTTTTTACCAACGTTTTTAATGCTTGATTAACAGACGAAACTTTGTAATTAAAATATTTCATTAAATCTTTTACCCGGACTATTTTAGAGTCAAGTCCAATTACCCATATAGCTTCAAGATAGTCCTCTAAACTTTGTGTTAATTCCATAATATTTCTCCTTTGCTATAAATTATAGTTGATACTATAATATAACGCCATTTTATAAAATGTCAAGTTTTTTATAATTTTTCCAGAAATATTTTGGAATTCTATCATCTCTGGTAATTATAGGGGGAGATTTTTTCATCGTTCCTATAGTATGGCTAAAAGTTTTTTTCTTGTCTTATGAAAATATATGTATATATTTTCACTATTATGAAAAATATTATCATTATATTAATTTCTATCTTTACACTAATAACAACAGCATATCCAGATTTTAATACAGAGATATGGAATGGATTACAACTCAATCATCCGACTTACTCTTCTGTTGCCTCAACAATAGGGCGAATCAGGTTTAATGGTATGTTAAATACTTTTCAAAAAAATATTGATTTCAATTTTCGGCTGGCAATATCTTATGGAAAAGATTATTTTGGTTCACAGTCACAGATGACCCCTGCAAATGATATTGCTGGCGATTCAAAAACTCTCAAATTAGACACAGCATATTTTAGTTTTAAATACAGCCGGCTTAAAATATTTGTAGGGTTAATAGATTTAATTAGTGTAAACAATTATAATGGTTTTTTTAATATCCATTATACTGGAAATGAAAATGATGGTTTCTTTTCAACACACTTTCTCAGACTTCTTGCCAATAATGGTCTTGATAATTATTACTATCAATCCATCCCAGCAGTTGTTTTTAATATAGATGTTTTAAGAAATGTTATGCTTAAATTTAGTGTAACATCAGGGCTTTCAACAACACATCTGTTTGTGCGTAACAGTTTTCCTGTTGAACTTGAATTTGATAACAAGGATATACACTTATCGTTAAATTCAGGATTTGTTGACGCAGATACATCAGGTGTGCATAAAGTCTCTCCTTCATTTGGCGTAATATTTGAAAAGTATATAATGAGCAAATTTTATTTTTTCACAAAATATAGCAGAGTTGAAAAAGATATTAAAACATTCAGAACACCTGATATTGTTATAACTGATAATTACAAAGTTGCAGAAGAGTTTTCACCATTTAAAGAGCATATTGCATTAGGAATAGCAAAGCATAAAAAAGATTTTGGATTTGGTATTGGTTATAGTAGTTTAAAATCTTTTGGGAAGAGTTTGCCTGAACAGATAATAGAGATTTTTGTAAGGACCAAAGCATTTAAGATATTTGAATTTTCCCCTGATTTTCAGTATATCCTAAACCCCGATGGTGGCGATAGATTCAAATATATGTGGATAGCAGGCATAAGATTTTATATAAAACTTTGATTCTAATATTTAAGTTTATTAATAAACTCTATTAATTCTTTAAACTCAATTTTATCAAAGCAGTTATAATATTTGCACTTATCATATTTACAGTGCCATTTTTCGGGGCAATCTACTGGCGGTTTTATAATAAGCCTCTTTCCCCAGTATGGTCCCCACCTTGTAGGGGAGTGAACAAAAACCGGGGAATAGAAGCCAATTGTTGGAATTCTCAGTGCTGATGCAATATGTAAAGGGCCGGTACTGTTGGAGATGAAAAGTTTCATCTGAGAGATAAGAGCAATCAGATTTCCGAGAGTCAAATTTTCAGGCATAAGGTATATTTTTTTACTGCTTAATGTTATTAATTTTTGAATAATCGCTTTATCTTTTGACGAATGTGTTATAACAATTTCATATTTTGGAAATTTATTTTTTAAAAGGCTTATAAGTTTTGCATATTTTTCTACTGGGAGGTTATTAGAAGATTTACCTGAACCTGGATGAATACCAATCAATTTTTTATTGTTCAATTTTTTCTCTTTCAAAAGTTTTTTTATAAATTTTAAATCATCTATAGACGGGGTAAGTATGATATTTGTATCAATAATATCCACGCCGAGTGCTTTCAGTAAATCAATATTATACTCTATTTGATGTTTCTCATTTTTGGAACGATGCTGAATTACTGTATCAGTATATAGAAATTGGTACCATTTCCAGCCATAAGAGATAATGCGTGGGATTTCAGATTTTTTTATCAATTTAACAACTTTATAATCAGGATGCAAAATAAGAGCGGTATCAAAATTGCCTGCCTTAATTTGTATACGCATATTATGGAAAGTGTTTTTATCATAATTAGTATATTCAATGATATCATCAACATATTTAAAATTTTTAAATAGCTCTTTTGTATAAGGAGAAATGAGTGCAGCAGTATAAATAGACTTATCCCATTTTTTCAAAGATTTAAAAACAGGCAAAGAAAGAATTACATCGCCAATTCTATCGGTTTCAGATACTATTATTCGCTTTATCATAGAGTTTAATATAATAAAATTTAATTAGCAGTCAAGGTTTAAAATTGATTGACAAAATAATAGAAAATAATAATTTATAGAAGTTAATTATGAAGATTTTAATAATGTCTGACATACATTCTAATTTTGAAGCCTTAAAGGAAGTATTCAATTATATTAAAAATAAGCGAATAGAGATAGACGAATGTTTTATTTTAGGGGATGCAATCGGGTATGGTCCTTTCCCAAATGAGACACTTGAATTTATTAAAAACCTACAGCGTGTGAGATATGTTGCAGGCAATCACGAATGGGGAGTGGCTGGCAAATTGAATATTGAGTATTTTAATGAGTACGGTAGAAGAGCTATTTTATGGAAAAGAAAGGTCTTGACAAAGAACAATATGAGTTATATCTTCAATTTAGATACTTTTGATAGAGAAGAGTATAATGGTATTAAATATAGGTTTTTACACGCAAGTCCTTTAAATCATATTGAGGAATATATAGTAAATAGTTATATTGCGAAATTGAATTTTAAAGCATTTAAAGAGGATGTCTGTTTTTATGGACACACACACATACCTATGCTTTATTTGTTAAAGGATGATAAAGTTGCTGGAATATCACTTAAGCATAAAATGGTAATAGGTATTAACCGAGGAAATAGGTATTTGATAAATGTAGGTTCAGTTGGACAGCCGCGAGATGGTGATTCAAGGTCAGGTTTTGGTATCCTTGATACGGAAGTTAATACTGTAACATTATTTAGGATTAAATATGATTACAGAGTAACACAGGAATTTATTAAAAGAAATAGATTGCCCCAATTTTTAGCAGACAGGTTGAGTTGGGGACGATAGTTTATGAATATTGATAATATTATAAGAGAGATGAGACAAGATTTAGATTTCAACCTAAAAGATATCGCGAAGATGGTTAACATCCTTGTTGGGACTTTTACTGATTTTTTAAAGAATAAAGATGAGATAGAGATTCGTGGGTTGGGTAGTTTTAAAGTGAAAAAACGAAAAGGGCGTAGAGCTCAATTAAGGACAAAGGTTATCAATAGCCCGGAACATTATGGTATAATATTTAATGATAGTTTAAAATTACGAAAAGAGTTAAATAATAAGAGAGAGGATTGAAAAATGAAAAAATTTGATAAAAAATTACT
Source organism: Candidatus Methylomirabilis sp. (assembly GCA_020722945.1). Taxonomy (GTDB): domain Bacteria; phylum DYJV01; class DYJV01; order DYJV01; family DYJV01; genus DYJV01. The sequence goes on from DYJV01000018.1 coordinate 35,741, forward strand.
TGATATACTGGCTTGTCCTGTATGTAAAGCAGATGTGAAATATGATGAGAGAAATCAAAAATTAGTTTGCAAGAAATGTAAAAGAGTGTATCCGATTAAAGATGGCATTCCTATAATGTTAGTAGAGGAAGCAGAGGTAAAATGATACATATATTAGATTGGTTCAAAAAGAAAAGAAGTCCGCGGTTTAAAAAAGTTTTTATTATAATCAATCCTACTGCTGGCAGGGCGAGATTTTTGAACTACAGCAAAGCGATACACAATTTCTTTTCAAAGATAGATATTGAGTATGACTATGTTATAACTAAGAGAAGTGGGGAAGCAACTACTCTTGCAAAATGGGCTGTGAAGGAAAAATTTGACCTTATAATTGCTGCAGGTGGAGATGGCACCACTAATGAAGTTGTAAATGGTATAGGGGATTCGCAGGTTACTCTTGGAATTATTCCTATAGGAACTATAAATATTCTCTCAAAGGAGTTGAATATACCGTTAACATTTAATAGAGCATTAAAATTGATTCTATCAGGAAAAATTGAGAGTATGGACATGGGGAGAGTGAATGACCGCTATTTTGTTCTTATGGCAGGGTGCGGTATAGATTCTTATGCTATATATAGAGTGAATATAAAGTTAAAGAAATTTTTAGGGCCACTTGCATATATTATTTCTGGCATATATAGTCTCTGGAAATATAAGCCGCATAAAATAACGATTAATATTGATGACCATAGAATTGATGATTTTGGATATTTTGTTGTAGCTGAAAATGTTTCAACTTATGGAGGAAAATTTAAGATTGCTCCTTATGCTGATGTTAACGATGGACTTTTAGATATCTGTATTTTTAAAAAAACAGGTGTATTTGATGTTTTTCGTTATTTTATAGGTATAGCATTGAAAAAGCATATTGATTATCCTGATGTTAGATATTATCAATGTAAAAAGATAGAGTTAACTTCCGAGCAGAATGTGTTGCTTCATACAGATGGTGAACTGATAGGCTCTACTCCTGCAATAATAACTGTTCTGCCTAAAAAATTGAAGGTCCTGGTGCCAAAAGATGATTAGATTTATATTTATTTTTATATTATCAATAACTGCAAATTTATATTCTAATAATGATTATGCTGTTATAAAAAATGATGGCTTTAATATTTATTATAAGAAAAACATTAATTATTATACCGTTGAGTATGCTGTTAAATTATTTTCCAAATCAAAAGCAGAATTTATTGAGGCATTTAAGGATGTTAAACCGACTAATATAGATATCTATATTTACGCTGATACAGTTGATTTTATTTCCGATGGCATTGGAATGTGGTGGGAGAATTTTGTATTTAAAAGTAATAAAATTTATATAAATAATATTGATTTACATATGGAAAAAAATTCATTAAATCGTATTATAAAATATTCTATAACATATAAGTATCTGATAAATAGTTATACCGATATAATACCGGAATGGTTTTTAAGGAGTGTATCGTTATATTTTGCTAAGTTGAAATTTCCGAAATCCTCTTCAAAAATACGAGATTTTAATGATATTGTAGATAAGATTGATAGTTATACTACAAAAGATGAATGCTATAAAGTTAATAATATATTATACAACGGAATGGAGTATCTTTCAAACAATTATGGATTTGATAAAGTTGTTAAGTGTATTCAAGAGGGTAAAGAAGGTTCTGATTTTTCTCAAAGGTTTTTGCAAGAACTTGGAATCAGTTTAGACGAATACAAGGAAATTATATTGAACCAGCAGTAGATTTATATCTTTCTTCTCGTTTGAAAAAGGTGGGAAGAGGGTTAACCGCGTTTTGACAAAAAATTGTCACTTTGTCGAATAATTCGGTATTTTATGAAAAACCCGTATTGTCATTCCTGCGTATGCAGGAATCCCTTATATTTTTTCTCGTAATATCGTGATTTATCTATAATGAGACCCCTGCATCCGCAGGGGTGACAGGGTGTCAAAATATTTATTCGACAAACTAAAAAATTGTTGACAAATAATGAGAATAGAGTATTCTTTACTAAATTATGAAGAGAGAAATTAAAAATATTTCTGTTATACTTAACTTAACCAAACCGCAGTCCATTGAAGTATTTAATCAAATTATTAAAGAGGGCGAGAAGTATGGACTAAACTTTTTTCTTCAAAAAGATATAGCAAACCAGATTGGAGTTACAGGATACGGTGTATCAGACAGCAGATTTAAAAACGAATGTGATATGGTATTAGCAGTTGGTGGTGATGGAACTTTTATAAATGCGGCACATCATTTTTCTAAAGTAGATGTTCCGCTTCTTGGGGTTCATATTGGTGGCTTGGGGTTTTTAACAGAGATAAAAGCATCGGAAATATCAGAGACAATAAAAAATATAGTGGACGGGAATTTTATAATTGAAGAGAGACTTATGCTTGAGGCAAAGGTTATAAATGGTAAAAAAGTGAGAGCATCATATATTGGTCTCAATGAGATTGTTGTTCATAAAGGTTCGTTTACACGTATTATAAAATTAAGTGCATATATAAATAAGCAGTATGTCGGAACTTTTGAAGGAGATGGGATGATTGTTTCCACTCCTACTGGTTCTACAGGTTACTCATTGTCAGCTGATGGCCCTATTGTTGTTCCAGGAATGGATGTTTTTATAATCAATACAATCTGTCCACATACATTCGGGGTTCGTCCAATAGTTGTTTCATCCTCATCGCTTATAGATATTATTGTGACAAATGATAACTGTAAGATGTCTCTTGGAATAGACGGGATACATGGGATAGAAATTTTCAAGGATGATGTTGTCTCAATTACTAAATCAAAATATAAGACAAAATTGATAAAGTCTCCGAAAAGAAACTTTTTTGATATTTTAAGAGAAAAGTTTGAATGGGTTAAATAGATGATTGAATATTTACACATAAGAAATTTTGCACTTATTGAAGATATAAAAATTAATTTCACAAAGGGCTTTAATGTTCTCACAGGTGAAACAGGTGCAGGCAAATCTATTATAATAGGAGCAATAGGTGCAATTCTTGGTGAAAAGGTTGATGAATCTTCCATAAGAACAGGGGAAGACCATGCAATAGTTGAGGCAACTTTTGATATCAGAACTAATACCGAAGCAATAAATATTCTTAAAGAGAGCGGCATAGAGTTTGATATTTCAGAGTCTGTTATACTACGTAGAGAGATACTCAGAAATGGGAAAAATAAAAATTATATAAATGCAACACCAGTCCCGCTTGTAAAATTAAAAGAGTTGGGAAATACCCTTGTTGATATTCATGGACAGCATGAGCATCAGACACTGCTTAAAGTTAACATGCATATAGAGTTTCTTGATAAGTTTGGGAAATTGGAAAAGGATAGAGAGGAATTTGAAGATAAGTTTAAAGAGTATGAGAATTTGAAAAGTAGAATAGAAAAATTGAGTATGGATGAGAGAGAAAAGAATAGACTTATGGATTTGCTGCAGTTCAGTATAAATGAGATAGAGTCAGCCAATTTACAGAAGGGTGAGGATATAGAACTTGAGAAAGAGTATTTAATATTGAGTAACCAGGAGAAGATATTTGCAAATTTAGAAAAAAGTTATGATGCATTATATGAAAGAGAGGGGGCAGTCTATTCTGTTATTGAAGAGACAATAACTTCATTAAATGAGATAGAGCAGTATGATAATGAAATAGTAAAATTTAAACAGGAACTTGAGGAAATTTTTTACCAGTTAGAGGACACAATTGCGAAAATCAGGGATTATAAATTAAAATTTGATTTTTCTCCGCAAAGGCTTGATGATATTATAGCACGTCTTGAGGCTATTAACGATTTAAAGAAAAAATATGGAAATACCATAGAAGAGATACTTAAATATAAAGAGAAAAGTTTAAATGATTTAACAAATATTAAATATAGCGAAGAGGAGATTGAGAAGAGTAAGGCAGAGTTAAAAAGAATACAAGCAGTATTGTCCAAACTTGCTGTTGCATTATCAGGTAGGCGAAGAGTTGTTGCAAAACTTTTAGAAGAGAAAGTTGAAAAAGAGTTGAATGAACTTGATATGGTGAAGACAAAATTTAATGTTGCCATAACATACACAGAAGATACAGAAGGTATTGCTGAAGTTGATGGCAAAAAATATAAGATAAGTAGTAAAGGGATGGATAATGTAGAATTTTTGATTGCTCCAAATGTGGGGGAAGAGTTGAAGCCATTGAAGAAGATTGCGTCTGGTGGTGAGATGGCAAGAATTATGCTTGCTTTAAAGAGTATTCTTGGAGAAGTTGATAGAGTAGAGACCATGATTTTTGATGAGATAGATGTTGGTATAGGAGGCAAGACTTCTGATAAAGTTGGCAAAAAGTTGAAAAATTTAGCTGACAATCAGCAGGTTATTTCAATAACTCATCAAGTACAGATTGCAAGATATGCTGACACACATTTTGTTGTTACAAAAGAGATAAAAGAGAAGAGAACAGTAACAGGCATAAGAGAAGTTAAAGATGATGAGCGAATAAAAGAGATAGCGAGAATGATGGCAGGAGAGAATATTACAGATACAACAATAGAGCATGCAAAGGAGATGTTGATGAGTT
>DYJV01000163.1 GCA_020722945.1 Candidatus Methylomirabilis sp.
GTTATATGCCCCGAATTTACTCTAATTATTATTATTTACAAAAAGCCTAATTCAATAGAAGTAGAACTATTGGACAAAAAGAATGAAAAACTAAAAATGAATACCGTTAACATAATTACAGCTGAATTCAAGTCACATATGCTACTTTTTGGTTGGACAGATTTAGGTAAAAAAATTCATTTGGGGTTAAAAAGTTTAATTTTTTTCTTGGTCGATTGTTTAAAATATCTATAAACCTTTGTACCTCTTCATTTGTGATATTTTCAAAAGAATAACCTTTACTTCGACAAGCTCAGTAACCGTAAGGAAATATTGACGAATTAGCCCATTCATATTTTCATTAGCCCTCTTTCCCATGAATGATAGGGTTTGGCGAAATAAAAATCAATGCAAACGCCTTCTGCAATTTTTTTATGCTCTGCAAATCCCTTTCCATTATCACCGGTAATTGTACACAGCCAATATGCATGAGGCTCTAATATTTCAACAGCGTTCATAGCCAGTTCATCGGCATTTTTGCCATTTAGTTTCGCCATCCATAGATAGTTGCTCACCCTGTCATTAATAGTGAGTATTGCACGTTTATGATTTTTACCAATAATGGTGTCAATTTCCGATTCGCCAAGTCTTTCTTTTTTATCAACAATAGCTGGTCTTTGCTCAATATCAACTCTGTCTTTAATGATACCTCTGGTATCTTTAGTTTTTCCCCGTTTGCGATATTTTCGCCCCTTGTGCCTGAGGTGTGGTAGTGCTTGCCACCATTTTTTTGTCTTCCCAAACATACTGATAAATACGCTCCGTGCTAACACAAGAAATACCCTCTAACTTCTTTCTTCCTGCAATTTGTTCAGGACTGTAATCTTTGCTTAACAAATCATCAGCTAATTGCTTTACATCGTCTGTAAAACGAAGATGTTTCGGTTTGTCCTTTTGTCTTTGTTGGTATTTACGATGTGCCAAGTCTGCATCATATTTATTGCTACGTTTATCGCTATTACGTTTCAGTTCACGAGATACAACAGATTTATCTTTACCAATCATAAGAGCTATATCTTTTTGTTTGCATCCCTGTTTTTCCATTACACTAATTGTGTATCTTTGCTCTAAGGGTAAGTGTTTCATTTTGCAACTTTTTTTTGACGAGGACGATGTAAAATAAAAACTTATCCATCAGGACAAAGGGAAAGATTTTTTCTTTACTTCGACATGCTCT
>DYJV01000164.1 GCA_020722945.1 Candidatus Methylomirabilis sp.
TAACGGCTGAGGCTAAAAGCTGGTGGGCATTTTGGAGCACTTCACTGTCAACCTGCGATAAAGTTTATTAGTTGCTACACTCTTCAAATTAGCACCTACTGCCCGCTTGATTTTAGCCTTTGTTACCAACATACCATTCTTTTTTATTCAGTTTTATTATCAGTTTTTCAAATAAGGGACTTGCCTTGAATTTACATTCATTTTTTCTACTTGTCGTGTTCCCCAATTTTCAGTCACTGCAATAGCTGTCACTTTAACCGATACAGTTACTCCTGTTACAGCATTGTCATTTGAAAAGCAAAAGTGATATGTTCCTTTAAGATTAGTCGTAATGCGTGAAAAATCATTTATTACTTTCCCTTTTTTTATGTAGTAAAAGGCTTGACCACTTAAAAATAGATTCACATTTGCCCCATCACATATGTAATAGTCTATGTCTTCGCCCTTTTGAAGTTGAGAAATGTAGGAAGCACTGCCAAGGGCAAGTGCAGCAAGTGGTCCGTATCCAGGAATTTTTGAAACCAAAGGGGCTGCTTTGCTTGCAATTTCTTTAGTTGCTTGTTCATAAGCTTCCTGTCCAGCTTGGTCAACTCCCACATAATAGCTCCAAGAAACCGTATTTGCGGGAAGTGTAAAATTAAATGTGGTCTTATTCCCATTCGCATTTGTTGATGAGTGAACTTTTGCTACTTGGTCTGTTATATTATGAACAACTGTGTCTTTAGAAATTAAATACTTTTCTTGAACTGTTGTATAGGTCGTATCATAAACGGTTTTCCAATATACACTTGTATTAAAATTCTTTGTAGATTCATCCGCTGGTATTCTTTGAATTTTCACTTTGCAAATACGACCGCTCATTGCAGAGTTTGAAAAACGAAACTTGTAAATTCCAGTTGACATAATATTTAATGTTTTATTTTCAATTTTCTTTGTCTTATAGTCCATAAATTTTGAAGCAGAAGGAAGTTCAATAATCTCAACTTCTTTAAGTTCTTTACCTTTGACTTCTTCAAAGTTTAATATTAGCTGGTCGCCTTCGGCAAATCCATAGTAAAATACTTCTTCTCCAAATGCACCCACTTTTAATGTGTTATCTGCAACATCAATTGGAGTTTGTCCAAATGTTAAGAAAGTTGTTAGTCCGAAAACTGCTACAAGTGTCAGTAATGTTTTTTTCATTGTTGTTGTCTTTTTATGGTTGTTGGTAAC
>DYJV01000165.1 GCA_020722945.1 Candidatus Methylomirabilis sp.
CAAAATCAATGACAGTATATCAATGGGGATGGAAAGCCGCAAATAGCGGGGGTGGAATTGATTTGCAGGGAGGAAAAGTTATCACCCAAATGGTTGTTAAATTTGGCGAAATCAATAGAAATAATGGTATTAATCCTTATACAGGAAATAATTATCATGTTAGTGATATAATTGACGCAAATAGTCTTCCTGAAAAACACTGGTTTAATAAGATTTTTGGTTCTATGACAAATGATGGAGTAAAAGGCACGTCTTATTTTGGCGATAAAGCAGCTCAATGGTATGTAGTTGACAGAAACTTTATGCAAAATTACAGTGAAAATTACATAAGTTACATTGATGCAGACAAAGTAGATAATAATTATTACAGAATAAAAGCTATGTATAATAATGAAACAAGAATCTCTTTAATTTTTTATGATTATGGATTATATCAAACAATGTATAATAGAATTTTCAAGTAAAATTGTATTAGTATCAATTTTATTATTAATTGGCTGTACTACAGATAATTTAGAATTACAATTAATAGAAATACAGAAAGAAAACAACCAAATTGAGCTAAAAGGTTGGGAGGTTATACAGAAATTCACAATTGATCAAGTAACCGATTATAGTTTACGGAAAATGATTAGAGATACTACATATTCATTGAGTTTCTCATATTATAGAAATGGAAATGAAAAATTTTATAAGGTAGATGATTATATTAAGTCATACATTGTTAATGATAGTACTTATGAAATGGCTTTATTTAATAACGATACCTTATATTTTTTCAAGTGTAATTCAGCCTCTTTGAATAAAGATCATAGAAATCCAGTAGGATTTAATAATCTTAAATTTGAGATAGGCAAATATTATTATATGTACAAAAGAGGTAGATTAAATTGGGGACAAAAGGAATATTTTGAAAACAATTTGGATTCTTTAACAAGAATTAGAGGGAATGACTTGCCTGAATTACCTGATTTACGATTGCATAAGAAAGACACACTTACACTACCAGAAGAGAGTATTCAGCCTGCGAAATAACAAAAAAGCCCGAGTAATCGGGCTTTTTTATATCATTAAGCTTTGTAATTTGCTTTTGGCGAAAAATGCGTCAAGCATTGCGTATACATGGCTTTTATCTTCAGGTGTAAGCTTTTCGATGTTCTTCATCCTCTTTAAAGTCCCCCTTTCTGTTCCAAGCATAGAAAAACAAAAA
>DYJV01000166.1 GCA_020722945.1 Candidatus Methylomirabilis sp.
TAAACATATGTAGTACCAGTATTTGTACCTGTGCCGCCTTTTTCTACTGGTAATATATCAAATGCAGGTTCCTTTGTGTCTAATGCTGCTTGTGTTGCATTGCTTATGGGCTTGTCGAGGTCGCTTGTGTTGTCAACGTTTCCTAAGCCAACTTGTTCTTTCGTTACGTGATGGGGGTTGTTTGTGTTGTTGATGTGGTTGTCAAAAGAACTTTTCCAATTTGTTGTGTCTATCGCAGGGTTGGCATTGTTTACATTTCCAACGATATCATTTTGAGCAACATATAGCGTCCCTTGATAGTTGACAAATGCATTTTTTTTGTAGTCTTGCAAAGCATTCCATTCGGAAACCCCCACCTGGAAAAGATAAGCACTTAAGGCAGTTGAAGTATAGCCAAGAGCGTTGAAGTACTGCGATGGTGGATATCCATTTTCTGCTAGTCCTGCTTCCCACCCCGCCAAAAAGTCATTGTTTAAGTTATCATTAAGTAAGTCGCTAGTTATCGTTAAGTCACCAAACACTGTTCTCTCACCTGCCGAGCTATTGCTTGCAAATGGCTTAATGTTTTTGTTTGGTCTCTCTATCATATTATTACTCCTTTTGCGAATTTACCTTCTCCAAAACCAACGGCATTTGGATTTTTGTTATGAAAGCCAAAAGTCTGATTGCAATACATAATTATACTATCATATCTTACTCCCTGTGGTTTTGGAAGGAGTCCTGCTTTTTTTATAATTCTTATTAAATCTATTCTATAAGTATCTCTTATATATAAGGTCAAACTCATATCTTCATTGTCTGTTATGTACACATTTCCACCAAAAATAAAATCAATTTTTTGATAAATATCAAAAAATGTTGAAGTCATATAATTTTGAGCTATTTTTGCTTTTATGAAAAATCGATAATCATTATTATTTAGTTCTAAATTTATAAATAAAGGCTCTTTTCCATTGTAAAACGGACCTTGTTCAAAACCAACAGCTTTTGGATTTTTGTTATAGAAACCAAAATAAACCCCCGTTGTAGCTTGATAAACAACCCTGTCTACTCCAACAAGTTTTCCAATGATGTTTAGCTGGTGATATCCTGCGTTGTCAAGGTCGAAAAGCTGCTCTATTTTTCTTAAAGCTTCATAAACATTTTGAAACTCATCATCAAAAAGCTTAATTTCAGCCGAAGCCTTTGGCTTGTCC
>DYJV01000019.1 GCA_020722945.1 Candidatus Methylomirabilis sp.
GGAGCTTATCAATTTTCCTCCATTCTGTTGATACAACAATAAATTAATTTTGTATCTTTTTCTATTTTTCTTGTTTTAAAATCTTTTTTCTGTTATTTGCTATTTATAGCAGTATAAAAATTTTTTTAATATAATTTTTGATAAAAGGGGTTTATAATGCTTATATTGATTACAGCATTGTTTCTTTTGTTGGGTATTATGTTTTATCTTATTGCTATTTATAATGCTTTAGTAAAGCTAAAAAACCAGTCAGAAGAAGCGTGGTCAAGTATAGATGTCCAACTTAAAAGAAGATACGATTTGATTCCTAACCTTGTAGAGGTGGTAAAAGGTTATGCAGGGCACGAAAAGGAGACGTTGACCAAAGTAATAGAAGCAAGAAATATGGCTATGAGAAACTCTTCTGATATTGCTAAAAAAGCTCAAAATGAGAATTTCTTATCAGACACACTAAAATCTCTTTTTGCTTTAAGTGAAAATTATCCTGAATTAAAAGCAAATGAAAATTTTTCTAAGTTACAAGGGTCATTGGAAGAGATTGAAGATAATATTCAAAATTCGAGAAGATATTATAATGCTGTTGTAAGAGATCTAAACATTAAAATTGAAGAGTTCCCTTCAAATATTGTAGCTGGAATGTTTAAATTTTCCAAAAAAATATATTTTGAAATTGAAGAGAAGCAGAAAGAAGCTGTTACAGTAAAATTCTAATTTTATGACTGAAGTCTTTGATTACAAAAGGGTATATGGGCTTACTGGGTCAATTTCATGTGGGAAAACAACTGTTGCTTCAATATTTAAAAAATTTTCTATACCTGTTTTAGACCTTGATTTTGTTAGCCGTAAAGTTGTAAAACAAGGCTCACAGGGGTATAAGCAGATAATTGAAGTTTTTGGGGAATTGTATCTTGATTCTTATGGTAATCTTGATAGGAAAAGGCTTGGAGAGCTTATCTTTAAAGATAAAGAGGCAAAAAAGAAGTTAGAATCTATCTTACATCCACTTATATTTGAGTATGAGAAGAAATTTATTTATAATTATAGAAAAGTTTTCCCTGATAGACCTATAATTGTTGATGCTGCTCTTATGATAGAAACTGGTAGTTTTAAACGGTATAGTAAAATTATTCTTGTTTATATCCCTGAAAATATTCAGATAGAAAGATTGATGAAAAGAGATAGTATCTCTTATGCTGATGCAGAAATCAGAGTAAAAAATCAGATTTCTATAGAAGAAAAGAGGAAATTTGCAAATTATATTATAGATAATTCAAAAAATTTAGATTATACAGAAGCACAAGTTAAAAAAATAGCAGAGGAGCTTTGATGATAGTAGATGTTCATACTCATATATTCCCAGACAAAATAAGAGTGAGCAGAGAGCAATTTTTTTCTAATGAAGCAGAGTTTAAATCAATTTATCAACATAGTAACTCTAAAATGATTTCTTATGAAGAGTTAATCCATTCTATGGATACCAATGGTATAGATAAATCTGTTATATTTGGTTTCCCTTGGAATACCCAAGAATTTGCAACTCTTAATAATGATTATATAATTGAAGCTGTTTCAAAATATCCAGATAGGTTTATCGGTTTTTCTTGTGTTAACCCTTTGTCAGAGTATGCACTTTGTGAGGTAAGAAGATGTTTTGATAATGGATTAAAGGGTTTAGGAGAGGTAGCATTTTATAATAGTGATATTACTGATGAGATTATCTCTAAACTTAAGCCTTTTATGGATATTTTAATAGAATTAGATTACCCTTTTATGCTCCATACTAACGAACCTGTTGGTCATAAATATCCGGGTAAGGCTGATATGTGCCTCAAAAACATATATAATTTTCTAAAATCTTATCCAAACAACAAAATTATCCTTGCTCATCTTGGGGGTGGTATTTTCTTCTATAATATAATGAAAAGAGAAGTTAAAGACATTCTAAAAAATGTATATTTTGATACTGCTGCAGTTCCTTTCCTGTATGATAAAAATATCTATTTTGAAGCTTCAAAATATGCTGGTGAAAGTAAAATATTATTTGGAAGTGATTACCCTCTTATAAATCCTTCAGTATATCTAACTGATATTGATTTGCATGTCCCCTCCACACAATTAATTGGCCAGATAAAAGGAGCTAATGCATTAGCTATTCTAAAATAAAATTTTTATAATACCTAAAAGTAAAAATGTAGTTTAAAATCTTTACAGAAAGAATTTTTTAAGTTATATACCACTTATGACATTAAATGAAATCTTTTCAATCATTGATGAAGATCTTAAATTAGTTGAAGATAGTATTCACCATAATATTCAAAATAAAATAGAGCTCATATCATCTATTGGTAGTCATATATTTGGTAGTGGTGGGAAAAGATTAAGACCTGCTCTTCTTCTTCTGGCGTGTAAATTATTTGACTATAAAGGACCAGAGAGAATTTATTTAAGCTCTGCTATTGAATACATTCATACTGCGACACTTTTGCATGACGATGTAGTTGATAATTCTGTTTTAAGAAGGGGTAAACAATCTGCAAACTCTATCTGGGGGAATGAAGCAAGTGTCTTGGTTGGTGATTTTTTATTTGCTAAAGCATTTATTCTAATCGTAGGCTCTAAAAATATAAGAGTTTTAAATATCCTCTCAAATGCTACAGGTAATCTTGCTGAAGGTGAGATCTTTGAATTAGTTAAAACAGGTGATTTACAAACCTCGATTAATGATTATTTTGAGATCATCAAAAATAAAACTGGAGTTTTATTTTCTGCTGCTTGTGAAATAGCTGCTGTTTTGGCAGATGCACCGCACAATTTGTTAAATTCTATCAAAAGTTATGGTGATAAAATTGGAGTGGCTTTTCAACTTATAGATGATGCACTCGATTATGCCTCTACTGATGTAGAGTTGGGGAAAAAGATAGGTATAGATATCCAAGAGGGTAAAGTTACTCTACCTCTAATAGCAGCCCTTACGAATGCTAATTCTGATTCACTTTACTCTAATGTTAAAGAGATATTTTATAAAGATTCCATCGCTGAAGATGATATTAATTTTTTAAAGAATTTTGTTTTAGAAAATCGTGGAGTGGAAGATACGATTAAACAAGCACACAACTTTATTAGCCAAGCAAAGGAGGAGCTATCTATTTTCCATGATTCACCTGCAAAAACATCCCTTCTTTTACTTGCTGATTTTATCTTAAAAAGGAGATTTTAAAATAGTACTTTCGATCATAATCGGTGTAATTATTGGTCTTGCTTACGGTTTGTTGCTTAAATATGGGAAAAGCACTTGAGCTTGTGCGACTATTCCGGTATGGTTGTTCGGATTAATTGGTGGTATTATAGGTTTTTTAATAAAAAATAATTAAAAGGAGAGAGTTATGAGTGAAAAAGTAATTCATGTTGATGATGGCAGCTTTAAAGAGATAGTTTTAGATTCTGAAATTCCTGTGTTAGTTGATTTCTGGGCATCATGGTGTGGACCTTGCCTTGCTCTTGCTCCCGTTATTGATGATATTGCAGAGGAATTTGGCAAAACTATAAAAATTTGCAAGCTTAATGTTGATGAAAACCAGAAAACTGCTATGCAGTATGGGATCAAAGGGATACCTACGGTTCTTTTCTTTAAAGGTGGCAAAGTAGTTGACCAATCTGTTGGTTTAGTTCCAAAAGAGCATTTTAAAGAGATTATTGGAAAATTGTAATATATATTTTTTGTAACTTAGTATCTCTCTTCTAATAATGCCAATTATATTGTAGGGAGTAAGTTTATTATACTGTTTTATATAAGTATATTCTACTCCCTTCCTAATTTATGTAAAATTGTTTTCTAATTTTTTCCTGATAGTAGATATAATTATAGAGTCTTGAGATAAAATTTTCTCTCAAGATATTTTGAAATGATTTTTAGTTGTTCACGAGAGGTATTTTCTGGTAATCTTTCATTATCAAACGAGCAAGTTTTCTTTGAGATAGATTGTTTTGTAGTTTGTTGTTTATTGTCTCTTTCAAAGATTCACTAATATCGAAAACTTCAAAAAAAAGTTCATCCATATGCTTGACCGGCTTTATAATAAGTGTTTCTTTAATATTGTCTGAAATTTCTTTGAGATCTTTGATATTCTCTTCTGGGATAATGATATTTTTAATTCCAAATCTCTTTGCAGCAAGAAGTTTCTCTTTTAATCCACCAATTGGAAGAATATCTCCTCTGAGGGTTATTTCCCCTGTCATTGCATAATTCCCTGATACAGGAAATGATGTCAAGGCAGAGATAATTGATGTTGCTATTGTGATACCCGCAGATGGACCATCTTTAGGAGTTGCTCCTTCAGGGACATGGATATGAAAATCAAGTAGTTTATAGAAATCATCTACAAAGCCCAATATATCTGATCTTGTTCTTACATAGCTTAAAGCAGTTTTTGCAGATTCCTGCATTATTTCACCAAGTTTACCAGTTATATAGAGGTTCCCCTGCCCTTTCATAACAGAAACTTCTATTGATAATATATCTCCACCTGATTGAGTCCATGCAAGACCATTTGTAACTCCAACCTTGCTTATTTTGTCGCTCGTCTGATACTTGAATTTCTTTACTCCTAAATATTTTTCTATATTTTCTTCGTCTAAATGTATATCCTCTTCAGGTTGTATATTTTTTTTGAGAAAATCTTTTGCTATTTTTCTTAAAATTTTTTCTATCTCTCTTTTTAGATTTCGGACACCAGCTTCCCTTGTATAATTTCTTATAATTTCTAAAATAGTTTTGTCAGGTAATAAAACTTTTATGTTGTTAATCAGACCACTATTTTTTTGTAGTTCAGGGATAAGATAATTTTTTGCAATTTCCACCTTTTCATACTCTGTATACCCCTCTATTTTTATAATTTCCATTCTGTCTCTTAGTGGGTAAGGTATTGAATCGAGAGTATTTGCGGTAGATATAAATAAAACTTTCGAAAGATCGTAATCCATGCCTAAATAGTGGTCATTGAAAGTATTATTTTGTTCAGGATCTAAAACTTCAAGAAGAGCACTTGTAGGATCTCCACGATAATCAGAGCTTAACTTATCAATCTCATCAAGTAAAAAAACAGGGTTTGATGAACCTGCCCTTTTCATCCCTTGAATTATTTTACCGGGCAATGCCCCAAGATATGTCCTTCTATGACCTCTTATCTCTGCTTCATCTTTTACTCCACCTAAAGATATTCTGACGAATTTTCTATTTAGTGAGTTGGCGATCGATTTTCCAAGAGAAGTTTTCCCGACTCCGGGTGGTCCTACTAAACATAATATTGGTGAATTAGTTGATTTGGAAAGAATTCTTACTGCGAGATATTCTATGATCCGATCTTTTACCTTTTCAAGACCATAATGATCTTTGTTAAGAATCTCTTCTACTTTGGTTAAATTTTCCTCTTCCTCTGTATATTGGTTCCAAGGGATGTCAGCTATCCATTCAAGATAGTTCCTTATTATAGAAGTTTCACCTGAAAATGGGTGCATATTTTTTAATTTTTTAAGCTCAGCTTCAACTCTGTTTTTTGCTTCAGGTGGTAAAATAAGTGCTTTTAATCTCTTCTCAAATTCTATTAAATCAGATTTAGGGTCAGATTTGAAACCAAGTTCATTATGGATTGCATTTAGCTGTTCATTTAAATAAATTTCTTTCTGATTTTTACTGATATTGTTTTTTACCTGATCTTTTATCTTTTTCTCTATTTCAAGAATATCTATTTCACTTGCCAAAGCAGAATAAACATGGCTTAATTTTTCGGTTATTTGGTTGGCTTCGAGAATGCTCTGTTTATCAGATATCTTAAAATTGACTTTTGCAGCTATTCCATAACACAATTGGTATGGATCACCTTTTGAGATGATATTGATAACGTCTTCAATGTTTATTTTCCCATTTATCTTTGTATAAATCTGAAAATTTGAAATGACATTCCTCATAAGAGCTTCAATTTCTACTTTATCTTTTCCCCAATCGTAAGTTTCATTAATTACTTCACCCTCTACACTATAAAAGTCATTATCAAAAAGGTTGGTGATATCGAAAGGTTTTAATCCTTCAATAGATACTTTGTAAGTTCCATCAATTAATTTGATAACTTGCTTTATCTTTGCGGTTACACTTTTAGTAAAAATATTTTCAATTTTAGGGTTGTTTATGTTAGGGTCTTTTTGACAGCTCACAACGATAATAGAGCCTTTATCAACTGCGTATTCAATCCCTTTTATTGAATTTCTTCTACCAAAAAATAGATTTGCTTCTTGAAAAGGTAGCAAAATAAAATCTCTTAAAGGGAGAAAAGGGTAAATCATAAATTAAATATCCTCCGTAAAATATACTTAAAAAAGAAATTGATGATAGAGTATTTAGGTTAGTAATAAAGTCAGTGTTATGCGATCTTATGCTCTTTGTAAATAAAAATTGGTTTTAGGTTTTTTGATACAACTTCTTCGTTTATTATCACTTCTCTGATATTTTTTTTGGAAGGGATTTCAAACATAATATCAGTCATAATATTTTCAACGATACCTTTAAGCCCTCTTGCTCCAGTTTTCCTTTTTATTGCTTCTTTGGCTATCGCTCTTAATGAATCTTCAGAAAATATAAGCTTGACATTGTCAAATTCAAGAAGTTTTTGGTATTGTTTGATTATTGCATTTTTGGGTTCGGTAAGTATCCTCAATAAAGCTTCCTCGTCAAGATCTTCAAGTGTAGAGATCACAGGAACACGACCGATAAACTCAGGTATTAGACCGTATTGCATCATATCCTCAGGCTCAAGGGACTTAAGTATCCCCTCTTTCATTTTATCCTTTTTAGTTTTGGGAGTGCCATGAAATCCTATTGTTTTTTTACCGATTCTTCGCTCAATAATATCTTCGATGCCGACAAATGCCCCCCCAAGTATAAAAAGGATATTTGTAGTGTTTATCTTTATAAAGTCTTGGTTGGGATGCTTTCTTCCACCTTTGGGTGGGATATTTGAGACAGTCCCCTCTATGATTTTCAGTAAGGCTTGTTGAACACCCTCTCCAGAAACATCTCTTGTAATGGAAGGGCTGTAAGATTTTCTTGCTATTTTATCAATTTCGTCAATGTATATAATCCCCTTCTCTGTTCTTTCAATATCGTAATTAGCTGCCTGGAATAGACTCACTAATACATTTTCTACATCTTCTCCTACATATCCAGCTTCTGTAAGTGTAGTCGCATCTGCAATAGTGAATGGGACATCAAGAATTTTTGCAAGGGTGCTTGCGAGTAATGTTTTGCCACACCCTGTGGGCCCAATAAGGAGAATATTACTTTTATCAATCTGAATATCATTCTCTTTATCTTTTTTCTCAGAAGAATTGTAGTTTATTCTTTTGTAATGGTTGTAAACAGCTACTGATAATTTCCTTTTGGTCTCATCTTGTCCAATTACATATTCATCAAGTGCTTTTTTTATCTCTTCAGGTTTTTGTAGAATATTTTTAAGATTTTCAACCTTCTCTTTTTCAAATTCAGTAAAGATTATTTCGTTACATAGATTAACACATTTATCGCAAATATATACTCCGTTGGGACCTTCAATAAGTTTTTTAACAGATCTTTCGTCTCTTTCACAAAAAGAGCATTTTATCCATCTGCGTTTACTATTTTCATAAGCCATTTACTATCTCCATAAAAAATTTTTATTTAATTTAAACTAATAACATTTTGTTTAATGGTGCACCAGCAGGAACCATTGGATAAACATTTTCCTCTCTATCTATTCTGAAATCAACAATTACAGGTTTGGGAGTCTCTAATGCCTGCCTCAAAATAGACTCAACATCCTCCTTTTTATCACATCTGAACCCAACTGCACCGTAACTCTCTGCTAATTTTACAAAATCTGGTGTAACCTCCATGATCGTTTCGGAGTAATTTTTGTTGAAAAATAGCTCTTGCCATTGCCTTACCATTCCAAGATAATTGTTATTAAGTATTATAATTTTTATTGGTAATCCAAATTGAATTACGGTTGCTAATTCTTGGATATTCATCTGAATACTTCCATCTCCAGCAATATCAATTACAGTTTTGTCAGGAAATGCAATTTGTGCACCTATTGCAGCGGGAAAACCGTAACCCATTGTCCCTAATCCACCTGATGTCAAAAATGTCCTTGGATTTAGGAAGGTGTAATATTGAGCTGACCACATCTGATTTTGACCAACTTCTGTTGCTATAATTGCTTTGCCTTTAGTTAATTCAAAAATTTTTTCTATAATGTATTGAGGTTTTACTTTACTGCTTTCTGTGTCGTATTTTAATTTGTGTTTATCTCTCCATTCGTCAATCTTATGATGCCAATCTTTTATATTATTGTGAAAACTCTCTATCTTATCGGAAAAATCTGTATTAAGTAAAGCATTAAATTTCTGGAGGGCAATAAGGGAGTCCCCCACAATAGGGATATCTACAACAACATTTTTACTTATTGATGTGGGGTCTATATCTATATGGATTATTTTTGCATTTCCGGCAAATTCATCTGTTTTACCTGTAACCCTATCATCAAATCTTGCTCCGATTGCAATGAGAATATCACAATCAGTAACAGCCATATTTGCTTTGTATGTTCCATGCATTCCAAGCATTCCAAGAAAAAGCTTATCATTTGAGGGGAAAGCACCAAGCCCCATTAAGGTAGATGTTATAGGGATATTGGTTGTTTGGATAAACTTTCTCAACTCTTCAGAACTATTTGATGAGATTACCCCACCTCCAATATATACTAAAGGTTTTTTTGAGTTAAGAATTTCAGTTAATGCTTTTCTTATTTGACCAATGTGACAATCGTAATTAGGTCTGTAACTTGGTAGATCTATATCTTTGGGGTATTCATAGTTTTTGGTTTTTGATGCAACTATATCTTTTGGTAGATCTACGAGAACAGGGCCTTTTCTTCCAGTATTTGCAATGTAAAAAGCTTCTTTTATTATTCTTGGAAGATCTTTTACATCTTTTACTAAATAGCTGTGTTTTGTGCATGGTCTTGTAATTCCTACAATATCAGCCTCCTGAAAAGCATCATTGCCGATTAAGGTTGTAGGAACTTGCCCTGTAAATAAAACAAGAGGGATAGAATCCATATATGCAGTTGCTAATCCAGTAACAGTATTTGTAGCTCCAGGACCTGAAGTTACTAAAGCAACCCCAACATCCCCTGTAGCCCTTGCATATCCGTCCGCAGCGTGGACAGCTGCCTGTTCATGCCGGACCAAAATATGTTTAATTTTGTGATTAGGTAATTCATCGTAAATATTTATGACTGCTCCACCAGGATACCCAAAAAGATACCGCACATTTTCAAGGGTTAAGCACTCTAAAAGGATTTGAGAGCCCGATTTCATTAAACAAAATCCTCCAAAAAACTTTATTCTTTTCTGTTTTTATAGGCATCAAGCATTTTTACAAGCTCCTCTTTGCCTTTTAATTTTGATAATTTGAGCTTTTTTAACTCTGCTTCCTCTTCAGGAGATAAGTAAACTTTTGAAGACATCTCATCAACTTTCAAATTTAGCTCCTCATGCTCTTTCCATAATTTAGAAAATTCTTCATCTTTTGAGATTAATTCTAAAACAACGGGAGATTTCTCCATTTTAAGCCTCCTTTATTTTATTTTGACTTAGGACCTATTGCTATTGAAAGAAATGTTTTGCTGCTTTTTTGTTTTATGCTGATGACTGAAATCCAAGAATCTTTTTCAAATATCAATTGTAATATATTTTGAAATTCTATGGAACTTACCAAGTTCCAATTGTATTTGGGAAGTTCACCCTTAAAAAAATTAGCAACATTTTTGTAGTCATCTTTTGCTTGATATTTTAGAATTCCTGTTCTAAATTTGTCAGCTTCATAAGAAAAAGATTCATCACCTATAAGCGTAAAGTTGTTTGGTATAGGGAGGTCATCGTATCTGAAATTTGGTAGTGGTGTAGTTTGGGAACTACTGTTAGTTTCATCTGATTTTAAGTTGATACTGCTAAATTCACAGGAAAAAAAGCTAAATATAATAAAAAATAAAAAGATTATAAATAGATATCTTTTCATGATACGCTCCTATTTTACAGAGATATCTGATTTCAATATATTAAAAAGTTTTTTTATGCAATAATTTTTTATTAAAAAAAGATCTGTTGGAAATTAAAAATATTTCAGATTTAGTGTGAGATTGATGTTACTGTGAGATTTTATAATATCTATTTTTACTTTTTTCTCTCTTTATAATATGAAATTTTCATTTCATATTATAAAAAAAGGCTTTTCTTCTTTTAAAATTTAAGTGTTTACCTTTTGCCCTCCGGTTTGTTAAATAAAAATCTTGATTATTTGTTTAAAGTTTTATAGTTTTTGTATGATTACTTTTTTATTTTTTGAATAAAAGAGTGAAGGTGAAAATCTCTCAGTTTAATTTGTAGAATATATAAAAGGAGTGGGTATGCCGGAGATTGTAAAAAATTTTTGTGATAAGTTTTGTCATGTTGATTCTGATAGTTTTGCAGATATGTTTATAGATGATGCTGAGTATATTGATTCTCTGTATGGCCTATATAAAGGTAGAAAGAGTATAAAAGATTTTCATAAAAGATGTCATCATGAGGCTATAAATTACAAGTTCATTCCGAAAGATATTTTCCCTTTAAAAAATAAGTTTGCATTTGAATGGGACTTCTATTTTACCCCTTTAACATCTTTTTCTGATAAAAAGGGAATTTATATAGTAGGTTGCAGTATCTTAGAAGCTGAGGGTGAGAAAATTTCTTCTTACAAAGAGTATACTGATAGCATTGCAATACTATTGGGTGGTGGTGTAGCAGATGATAAGATTATAAGATTTTATAGGAAGAAATATTTTTGTGGCAGATAAAACTATTATTGGAGACACTCTTGTTTCTATTGTATTTTTAAAAATTTTAAATATCTCTTTTGGGTGAGAGTATGGTTTTTATAAGAGAGTTGAGAAGTTACGATTTTGAAAATATAAAAGATATTTTTTACGAATATTTACAGAGTTTACCGTTTACATTAAAAAATCAGAAAATTCTTCTTAAACCAAACCTTATCTCCCCTAAAAATCGTGAATCTTGTGTGAACAGTGATCCTATTTTGGTTGCTGCTATCGGGGATTGTCTAAAAGATTTTGGAAATAAAATTTTTATAGGTGATAGTCCGGGCGTAGGGACATTAAATTTAAATTTAAAGGTTGCAGGATACTCAGAGTTAATAAAGAAATATGGAATAGAGATTTACAATTTTAGAAATAGTGTTACAGTTGAAAGAGTTGAAAATAAAGTATTGAAAAAATTTGATATATCAAATGCTGTTTTTGAATTTGATTCAATTGTAAATATTGCAAAGTTGAAAACTCATTGCATGACTGGAATGACTTTGAGCGTTAAAAATCTTTATGGCTTTATTACTGGTAAAGATAAAATTCTTTATCATTTAAAGGCTGGTGCAAATGTAGAGTATTTTGCTGATATACTTTTGGATATTTCTGAAACCGTAAAACCCATTTTAAATGTTGTTGATGGTATTTACGGAATGGAGGGTGATGGACCTACATCGGGAACTCCAAGGTTATTTGGATTTATTGGATTCAGTCACAATCCTTATACTCTTGACAGGGTGGTTGAGAAGGCAGTCAGTTTCCCCAATAAAAGTGTAATAGTTAAACAAGCTTATAAAAGGGGTTTAATTAATGATGATGATTTTAAAGACATTCCCATTCCTTCTAATATTGGTAGGATAAAGTTGGCAAAGACAAAATCTGCAAATTTCAACATTCCAAAATTTATAAGTGATATATTTTCAGCTAAGCCTATAATAGATTCACAAAAATGCAAAAAATGTTTTAAATGTCTTGAATCTTGCCCACCTCACGCAATATATTTAAAATCTGGGGAATTGTTGATAGATTATCATAAATGTATAAAGTGTTACTGCTGTAAGGAGCTTTGCCTCTATAATGCGGTAGCTCTTAAAAAATTTTTTTAAAAAAATGTTTTATTGACATTTAAGATTAGATTGTGTATACAAAATAAAGTTTGATACTTAAATTTTTGAGGAGGGAAATATGTCTTACAAAAATTATCAGGAGGCCTTTGATTTATCCTTTAATAATCGTGATAAATTCTGGGGTGAAGCTGCAGAAAAGATAACTTGGTACAAAAAATGGAACAAGGTTTTAGATGATTCAAGAGCACCCTATTTTTACAGTTGGTTTGAAGGTGGAGAGTTGAATACTTGTTATAATGCTATTGATAGGCATGTTGAAGCTGGAAGGGGTGAGCAGTTTGCTATAATATATGACAGTCCTATTACAGGGACAATCAAAAAGATAACATACAAAGAGCTACAAAATAATGTTGCAAAATTTGCCGGAGTTCTTAAATCTTTTGGTGTAAATAAGGGTGATAGGGTGATTATTTATATGCCTATGATTCCTGAAACTTTATTTGGAATGCTTGCTTGTGCAAGGATTGGTGCTGTTCACTCTGTTGTTTTTGGTGGGTTTGCACCTAACGAGCTTGCTGTTAGGATAAATGATGCAAAGCCAAAGATTATTTTATCAGCTTCTTGTGGTCTTGAAGGTAAGAAGGTTATCGAATATAAACCTCTTCTTGACAAAGCTATTGAGATAGCCAAGTACAAACCTGAAAAATGTATAATTTATCAGAGACCTCAAGCAAAAGCTTCTATGATTGACGGTAGGGATTTTGATTGGAATAGCTCGTTTGAAAAGGCTACTGCTGCTGGTTGTGTTCCTGTAAAAGCTACTGATCCGCTTTATATACTTTATACTTCTGGGACAACAGGTATCCCCAAAGGGGTTGTCAGAGATAATGGTGGACATGCTGTTGCTTTGAGATGGAGTCTTGAATATATATACGATATAAAACCTGGTGATGTTTATTGGGCTGCTTCTGATGTTGGATGGGTTGTTGGACACTCATACATTGTTTATGCACCTCTTCTTACAGGGTGTACAACTATAGTTTATGAAGGAAAGCCCATAGGGACACCTGATGCAGGAGCTTTTTGGAGAGTAATATCAGAGCATAATGTAAAAGTTTTATTTACTGCACCAACTGCACTTAGAGCTATTAAAAAAGAGGATCCGAAAGGTGAATTTATTAAAAAATATGATTTATCCAATTTTAAAGCCCTTTTTCTTGCTGGTGAAAGGCTTGACCCTGATACATACTATTGGGCAGGTGAGCTTCTTAAAAAACCTGTTATTGACCATTGGTGGCAGACTGAGACAGGATGGGCGATTGCGGGTAATTGTGCAGGGATAGAATTACTACCTATTAAAGCTGGGTCACCTACAAAACCTATTCCAGGTTACGATGTTAGAATCGTAAATAGTGATAACCAAGAAGTTCCTAATGGACAAGAGGGAATTGTTGTAGTAAAATTGCCATTGCCACCAGGATGTCTCCCTACTCTTTGGGAAAATGACCAAAAATTTATAGAATCTTATCTTAGTCCTTTTCCGGGTTACTATTTTACTGGTGATGGTGGCTATAAAGATAATGATGGTTATGTATATATAATGGGTAGAGTAGATGACATTATAAATGTTGCAGGGCACAGACTCTCTACGGGGGGAATGGAGGAGGTTATTGCAAAACATCCTGATGTTGCTGAATGTGCAGTAGTTGGGGTTCATGATCAACTAAAGGGTGAAGTTCCTATCGGATTTTATGTTTTAAAGGCAGGTGTCAATAGGGATTCAAAAGATATAGATAAAGAGTTAGTATCTATGATAAGAAATGAGATTGGTGCACTTGCTTGTTTTAAGCAAGCCTCAAATATAAAAAGACTTCCTAAAACACGATCAGGTAAGATATTAAGAGGCACAATCCGCAAAATAGCAAATGGTGAAGAGTATAAAGTCCCTTCTACTATTGATGATCCTGCTATTCTTGATGAAATAACAGTTGCATTGAAAAATATGGGCTACGCTAACAAAAAATAAATATTTATTTATTCTATTAGTCGGAGAGTATAGTTTTTATAAGATACTCTCCGATTTTTTTTATATTTTGATATTAATTTAAAAATAATATAGGTCATTAGTGATATTTATTTGATTTTTTTATCTTTCTATATCACCAATCACAATGATTTTCAAAATTTCTTTGTTATAAAAATTTCTGTTGACAATTTTGATTTAATTAGTTAGCAATTTGTGCAAAATTAAATTTAATCTTGGAGGAGTTTTTTATGTCATCTGAATTAGAAAAAAAGATAATTAGTATTATTGCAGAGCAGTTGGGAGTTGAAGAGGAAGCTGTTAAAATGGAATCATCATTTATTGACGATTTAGGAGCAGATTCACTTGATATTGTTGAGCTTGTAATGGCTCTTGAAGAGGAGTATGGGGTAGAGATACCTGATAGTGATGCAGAAAAAATTAAAACTGTTAAAGATGCTATAAATTATATCAAAGAACATAAAAATTAGGAGAGAGTTTTGGTATCTGAAAGAAGAGTTGTAGTTACCGGATTAGGATTGGTTTCTCCATGTGGAACAGGTGTTTCCAAAGCTTGGGACAATCTTGTCAATGGAAGATCGGGTATAGGGCTCATTACAAGGTTTGATACTTCAAATTTTGATACAAAGATTGCTGGGGAAGTTAAAGATTTAGACCCTCTCAATTATCTTGATAAAAAAGATATTAAAAGATTGGATACGTTTAGTATTTATGCTGTTGCGGCTACTCATGAAGCAATAGAATCAGCAAATCTTAAAAATTATCAAGATATTGAGAATGATATAGGAGTTTGTATCGGTGTTGGTCTTGGTGGACTTGGAATGATAGAAGATTTTTCTCTTATTGTTAATGAAAAGGGACCTAAAAAATTATCTCCATTTTTTATTCCTATGGTTATAGGTAATCTTGCTCCAGGTAATGTTGCTATAAAATATGGTTTTAAAGGACCTAATTTTTCGACTATGAGTGCTTGTGCTTCAGGTTCACACGCAATAGGTGAGTCTTATCATATTATCCGTAGAGGTGATGCAAAAATTATGGTATGTGGTGGTGCGGAATCTGTTATTTCTAAGCTTGCTATTGGTGGATTTAATGCTATGAAAGCAATTTCCAAAAGGAATGATGAGCCGCAAAAAGCAAGTCGACCTTTTGAAAGAGATAGAGATGGTTTTGTTGTATCTGAAGGAGCTGGTATTCTAATAATCGAAGATTTAGAGACAGCTTTGAAAAGAGGAGCTCCTATATATGCTGAAATAATTGGTTATGGGGCAAGTGGAGATGCGTATCATCTTGTAGCACCTGCTTTAGATGGTGAAGGGATGTTTCGTTCTATGCAAAAAGCTCTAAGTAGTGCAAATATATCACCAACTGAGATTGATTATATTAATGCTCACGGCACTTCTACAGATTTAAATGATAAGTATGAAAGTATGGCTATAAAAAGATTGTTTGGTGAGTATGCTTACAAGATCCCTATCAGCTCTTCAAAATCTATGATGGGACATATGCTTGGTGCAGCAGGGGGGATGGAAGCTGTTGTTTCTGTCAAGACAATATCTGAAAATATTATTCATCCCACTATAAATTATGATAATCCTGATCCTGATTGTGATCTTGATTATGTTCCCAACCAAAAAAGGGAGAGTTCTGTCAATACTGTTTTGTCAAATTCTTTTGGATTTGGCGGAGCAAATGCAACTCTGATTTTTAGGAAGTTTTTTAAATGATCATAGGTGTAGGTTCT
Source organism: Candidatus Methylomirabilis sp. (assembly GCA_020722945.1). Classification (GTDB taxonomy): domain Bacteria; phylum DYJV01; class DYJV01; order DYJV01; family DYJV01; genus DYJV01. The sequence goes on from DYJV01000019.1 coordinate 15,805, forward strand.
GACCATGGTGGTTTTGAGCTTAAAGAATTTATAAAGGATTATCTACAACATATTTCCTACCATGTTTCTGATTTTGGGACTTACTCCAATGAATCTGTTGATTATCCGGATATTGCCAAATTACTTTGTAAAGATCTCATTTTGAATAAAATTGATTGTGGGATATTAATTTGCGGGACAGGTATAGGTATGTCAATTGCTGCAAATAGATTCAAAGGTATAAGAGCGACCCTTACAAATGATATGTTTACTGCCATAATGTCAAAAAGACATAATAACTCCAATGTATTGGTTATGGGGGGAAGAGTAGTCGGTAAGGATCTGGCAGTTAAAATAGTTGATTGTTGGTTAAACGAAAAATTTGAAGGAGACCGACATATCAGAAGATTAAATAAAATAGATGCTTGATTTTTAGGAGAGATTTATGCTGAGTTACTTAAAGAAGACAGATCCAGCTGTTGCAGAAGCAATAAGGAACGAAATAATCCGTGAAGAATCGAAACTTGTTTTAATTGCATCGGAAAATTATGTATCTGAAGCTGTTCTTGAAGCTGTGGGTTCTGTTCTTACTAATAAATATGCTGAAGGTTACCCTTTCAAAAGGTATTATGGTGGTTGTGAGAATGCAGATATAGTAGAAAAATTAGCTATTGATAGAGCAAAAGAGTTATTTGGTGCTGACCATGTAAATGTTCAGCCACATTCTGGTTCTACAGCAAATATGGGTGTTTTTCTATCTGTTCTCAATCATGGAGACAATATACTTGGTATGGAGTTGTCGCACGGAGGACATCTTACACATGGCTACAAAATAAATTTTTCAGGTAAATTGTTTAATGCATTTTCATATTGTGTTGATAGAGAAACTTTTCTTATAGATTATGATGAGCTTCTAAAAGTTGCTAAGCAAGTAAAACCTAAAATGATTATTGCAGGTGCTTCATCATATTCAAGATTTTTAGATTTCAAAAAATTTTCAGAGATTGCCGCAGAGGTTGGTGCATATTTTATGGCAGATATTGCACATATTGCAGGTCTTGTAGTTGCGGGAATACACTCTTCACCGGTTCATTTTGCAGACTTTGTATCAACTACTACACACAAAACACTTCGTGGTCCAAGGGGGGGGATGGTTCTTTGTAAAGAGAAATATGCTAAGAATATTGATTATGCTATTTTCCCGGGGATACAGGGTGGACCTATTGTGAATATTATTGCTGGAAAAGCTGTTGCATTTAAAGAAGCTTTGACTGATAGTTTCAAAAAAGATCAGCACCAAATTGTTAAAAATGCAAAAGCTTTGAGCAATTCTTTGATGCAGCTTGGTTATAATGTTGTTTCTGGCGGCACAGACAACCATCTTTTTGTTATAGACCTTTCAAATAAGGGACTAAATGGTAGTGAAGCTCAGAATTTTCTTGATAATGCGGGCATTGTCCTTAACAGAAATGCTGTTCCTTACGATTCACTCCCTCCTGCTATTACAAGTGGAATAAGATTAGGCACCCCCATCGTAACTACTCGTGGGATGAAAGAGGAGCAGATGAACAAGATAGCTCTTTTTATAGATAAAGTATTATCTTCACGGGGTAATGAGAGTGTTGTTAAACAAGTTAGAGAAGAGGTAACTCTCTTAACATCCCAATTCCCATACTACAAGAATTTACTTTCAAAATATGATCAATGAGTAGACCTGACTGGGACCAATATTTTATGTCAATAGCCTCTTTAGTTTCGACTCGTTCGACTTGTATCAGACGAAAGGTTGGGGCAGTAATTGTAAATGATAAACGTATTTTAGCGACAGGTTACAATGGTGCCCCGTCAGGGATAAAGCATTGTATTGAGACTGGATGCCTAAGGGATAAACTTGGAGTCCCTTCTGGTGAAAAACATGAATTATGCAGAGGGTTACACGCAGAGCAAAATGCGATAATTCAAGCTGCTTCCAATGGAATATCAATAAAAAATTCTTATCTTTACTGTACCAATCAGCCTTGTATAATATGCACCAAGATGATAATAAATTCTGCTATAAAAAAAATTTTTTTTAAAGAGGGGTATCCAGACACTTTAAGTCTTGATATGATAAAAGAATCGGGAATAGAGCTGATCTGCCTTCCTTTTGATGAAGTTTAGATATACACCTGATAATGTTTATTTGGTTGGTGGTAGTGTAAGGGATATGATTCTTGGCAAAGAGGTAAATGATTACGACTTTGTCATAGATACTTCTTTGGAGAACTTCCAAAAAGAGTCAACTCTATTTTTAACTAATAATTTTAACAAAAAAGGCTTCCAGATAGGGAAATTTTTCCCTCCCACCTTAAGAGCTGTCTCTGAAAATAAAATAGTAGCTGATATAACATTGATGGATGGTGATATCAGAAATGATGCGTTAAGACGTGATTTCACTATCAATGCTATTTTTCTCTCTCTGAAAGACTCTAAAATAATTGACCTTTTAAATTTTAAAAAAGATATTCTTTTAAAAAAAATAAGGATTACATCTCAACACTCTTTTACAGATGATCCCTTAAGAATGTTAAGAGCAGTGCGTTTGATGGGTCAGTTGGATAATTTTACATTAACAAAAGAGACTTTTAATGAAATAAAAAAAAATAGTGCACTTATAAGAAAAGTTTCTTCTGAAAGGATTAGAGATGAGATAGAAAAAATTTTCTCCAGCAAAAAGTGTTATATTTTATTAAAAATCCTTGTAAAAACAGCTCTTATATACCAAATTTTCCCTGAGTTAAAATGTGTAAAAATAAATTTTAATTCATTTAAACTACTCGATAAAGAAAGTTTTCTTAAAAAAGATAAAGTATACGCATATTTACTGCTTTTTGATGGGGTAAAAAATTTTACCCTCATCAATAGTGCATTGTCCAGAGTAAAGCTCCCAAATGGATTGAAAAAATTAATTATTTCTATCCATTTAAAACAAGATGAGTTTTCCCTTTTATCAAGAAATTATAGTGATGAGATTAATCTAAAAAAATTTGTCTTTCAGAATTACGATATATTGGAGTATCTGCTCTATGCTTTTAAAGTTAGAGAAATAGAAGCTGATTTTACCCAATTTTTTGATTCTGTAGATAAGATAAAAGCAGATTTTAAAAAAATGAAGCACTTTATTTATAATATAGTAACAGGTTATGACATTATAAATCTTGGTATTCAAAATGGTAAAATAGTAGGCGAACTTTTAGCTGAGTTAAGATTTATAATTTTTCTTGAAAAACTTAAAGATAAGGCTACTATAATGGAAAGGTTAAATGAAATTATTAGACAGAAGGAATTTTCTCAAAATATTTAAAATCTCTAATATAATTTTACTCTTCTCTTCACTACTCTTTCTATTTTACAAATTTACACGCTTTTCATCTTTTCCCAAAAACAGATTGTTTAAAATAGATAAGAAGAAGCTTTCAAGAGTTGTAAATGAGTTTAATGAATCTAAAATAGCAATTACACTTATTGATGGAAAAATAAATATATTGAGTCTTGTTTGCACTCACCTTGGGTGCACTTTAAAATGGAACGAAAAATTAAAAGTATTTGAATGTCCATGCCATAGGAGTATTTTTGATATCAATGGTAAAGTATTAAAGTCTCCAGCAGAAAAAGATCTCCAAATCCTAAAATTTATAGAGAAGAAAGATATCATTACAGTATGGTTAGAGAATTTATAGAGCATCTAAGACCCAAAATGATACCAGATGAAGCAGCTAAATTTACTGTTACATATGGTCTTGGTGGAATTTTGACACTGCTTTATTTACTACTGCTGATTACGGGTGGTTTGCTTATGCTTTTTTATATCCCGTATCCTGATAAAGCTTACATTAGTGTAAAAAAAATTACAGAAATTGTTCCTTTTGGTCGAATAGTAAGGAATATTCATAGGATTTCTGGAGATTTAATGATACTATTCTCTTTTATTCATATGTTAAGAATATTAGCACAAGATGCAATTAACAATAAAGTAAGGGAGAGAAACTGGATTACTGGAGCTGTTCTATTCTTTCTCCTGTTTCCTTTTAATTTCACAGGTTACCTCCTTCCTTGGGATACATTAAGTTATTGGGGTGCTTCGATAGTATTGAATTTACTAAATAATATCCCTTTTTGTGGTGAGAGTATCAGAGTGCTTATAAGTGGAAGTGTGAGTATTGATGAGGTAACTTTAATCAGATTTTATAGTTACCATGTTTTTATTTTACCTGTTATCTTCTCTTTTTTTCTCATGAATCATTACTATCTAATAAGGCGGGCTGGTGGTGTCCATACCAACAAAAAAGATAAGAGAGTCAGTATTGATATATTATACAGAAAAGAGGGTATTTTACTATTTTTAATTCTTATTTTACTACTAATTTTAACAACTTTTTTTTACGATGCTCCACTTTATCAGAGCATATATTCTGATAAATTTCCTGATATAATCAAGGCTCCATGGTATTTTGCTGCTATTCAATTTATGCTTACCTATATCAATCCTTTAATATCTGGATTAGTAATACCTTTTTTTTACTTGATTTTTATAATTTTTTTCTATAAAATAAAAAAATTAACTTTATTTATAGTTGTAAATATTATATTTGTTTTATTTATTCTTGTTGAACTATTTATTAAAACTTAATCAAACCTTGGAGATTACGATGTATTTTCCTATTTATAGACCGAGAAGAACCAGACAAAATAATTTTTTTAGGGATTTAGTTAGAGAGACATATCTTAATAAGAATGACTTTGTATACCCACTTTTTGTTTGTCCGGGTAGTAACATAAAAAAAGAGATCAAATCAATGCCTGATGTTTTCCAATATTCAACCGATAATATTTTAAGGGAGTTAGAAAGTTTGATCAAATCAGGTTTAAAATCTGTTATCCTTTTTGGTATCCCTGAATATAAAGATCCTACTGGCAGCAGCGGAGCAATCAATAAAGGTGTTGTTCAAGAGTGCACCAGAGAGATAAAAAAATATTTTTCAGAATTGATAGTTATAACCGATGTATGTTTATGTGAATATACATCTCATGGGCATTGTGGTGTTGTCAAAGATAGTAAAATATTAAATGATGAGACTCTTGAGCTTTTGGCTCTTCAGGCTTTATCACATGTTGAAGCTGGTGCTGATATGGTTGCACCATCAGATATGATGGATGGAAGGGTTGGAGAGATTAGAAAGATACTTGATAAAAATGGTTTCTTTAATATCCCAATAATGGCTTATTCGGCTAAATATGCATCATCATTTTATGGTCCATTTAGAGATGCTGCTGAGTCTCCACCGCAATTTGGAGATAGGAAATCTTATCAAATGGATATGGCTAATAGCCGTGAAGCATTAAGGGAGGTTGAACTTGATATTCAGGAAGGTGCAGATATTGTGATGGTCAAACCTGCTTTATCGTATCTTGATATTATTTATCAGGTAAAGAATAAGTTTAATAGACCTGTTGCTGCATATAATGTAAGTGGAGAATACTCTATGATAAAAGCTGCAGGGAAACTTGGGTGGATAGATGAGAAACAAGTTATGTATGAAACTTTGCTCTCGATAAAAAGAGCTGGTGCAGATATAATTTTAACATATTTTGCTAAAGATATACTCAAAATGATTTAACTCGATAAAAAATACTTGATTTTTTTTTAGAGTTATTAATAATAATCATATTATAAAAGTTTTCAAAAGGTTTTTATAATGAACTTCTTTAAAAAAGAGGATTCTTTTCTTGGTATTGACATTGGCAAATACTCCATAAAAGCAGTTGAAATAGGTTTGTCAAAAGGTGAAGCATATCTTAAGAATTTAGGTCATTCCAATTTATCATTAGAAGCTATTGTTGATGAGATGATCATCAACAGTAACGAAATAATAGAAAAAAATATTAATCTTATAAAGCACTACAAGATAACAACCAAAGAGACTGCAATATCGCTACCTGGGAATGCTGTAATTATCAAAAGGTTAAATATAAAAGGTGAGACATATGAAGATATATCAGCTAATTTGCAAGCCGAAGCCTCCAACCATATCCCCTACAATCTTAACGATGTTCAGATGACTTTTCATATATTTGAAGATGATAATTCAAAATCTGATTCTAATGAGCTTTTATTGATAGCTGTTAAAAAAGATGTCCTTAATGACTATATTACTATTCTTATTGAGTCAGGGCTCAGACCTGTTGTAGCAGATGTAGATTTTTTTGCTTTACAGAATATCTTTGAGTTTAATTATAAAGATGAGATAGATTCTTCAGAGGTTGTATCTATTCTTAATATAGGGTCTAATTTATGCAATATTCTTGTTTTAAAAAATTTTAAAAGTTTATTTTATAGAGATGCTAATATTGGTAATTTTGTTCAATACCAGAGGGCAGTAAAAAATTTAAATCTTAAATATGAAGAGATCGAAAAATTAAAGATAGAAAACAGCAGTAATAAACATATAAAAAATTTAGTAGAAACCATCAACAAAAATCTTATTACAGATATTGCAAAAGGTTTAGATTTATTTATCAACTCTTCAGGTATCTCAAAAATTGACAAATTCTTAATCTCTGGTGGAGGTTCATTTTACAAAGATATAAAAAAATCTTTATCCTCTAAATTTCCTAAATCATCAATAGATTACCTTGACCCTTTCAAAAAGATAGCTATTGATGAAAGCAAATTTGACAAAGAGTATATAGATTATATTAAGCCTATGTTTGCTGTATCTGCTGGTTTATCTATACGAGGTCTTAATGGTAAAGATTAATCTTTTCCCTATTAAAGAGGCTAAAAGAAATTATCTTACCAGATTGACGATTGTCTCTAATGTTATTATTTTTGGAGTTGTTATTGGAATATTTGCATTGATATTTATTTTTAATAGTATGGAGATATCTGAGCTTGATGGGAAGATAGTATCTAATAAGAAAAAACTTGAAGAGTTGAAACAATTAAAAGTTCAGCTCAAAAAATTTCAGAGTGATAAGGAGATCATAGAGACAAAATTTAAAATTATTAATGATCTTGATTCTATGAGAATAGCATCTCCTTATGTTTTATATCAATTTTCAAAGAGTATTCCTGAGAAATTATGGTTTACAAAACTAAATATTAATGAAACTTCAATTTCTTTAGATGGTATAGGGATGGATGAGCCTACAATTGTTGATTTTATAAAAAATCTCAAAAAAATTAAGATTTTCTCAAAAGTAGACCTAATACAAGTCAGCCAGATAAAAGTCAAAGATTACAAATTTAAAAGTTTCTCTATCAATATACTTTTTGATACAAATAAGATAAGAGATATTCACTGATGGATAAATTATCAATATTATTAGAAAAATATTTTTCTTTGCCAAATATATTTAAAATTCTTATATTTGCCATTTTATGGCTTATTGTTGCTATAATTATCTATTTTGTAGCTATAAATCCACAGATGGACGAAATCGAAAAGAAAAAATTTGAATGTGCTAAGCTCGAAAAAGAGGCTTCAGAGATTATAGAGCTTAAAGCTAAACTCAAGAATTTTGAAAAGGAGTTGGCTCAGCTTGAAGAGGATTTTAAGTTAGCACTAAAAAAATTACCTGATTCAAGTGAGATTACAGAGTTACTTTTTAATATATATCAGAATGGTAAAGATTATAATCTTGATTTTGTGCTCTTTAAACCTGGTGCAGTAGTAAAAAAAGAGTTTTTTGGTATTATTCCTATAGATCTTAAAATTACAGGTGATTACCACGATATTGGGAAATTTTTATATAATATCTCAAAGATGCCTCGAATTGTTAAAGTCCCTATTTTTGACATAACTATAGCAACTAACAATACTCTCAACCTAAATGGCAAAATGGAGACTTATGTATTCATAAAAGAGGATTTAGCGGCTAAAAAACAATCAGCCAAACCAAAAAATGAGAAAAATGTCAAAAAATAGAAGTATAATCAAATTATTTATTTTTATTATTATGCTACTTTTTCTGCTACTCTCTTGTGAAGAGAAAAAGGAGATAGCGAAGAAAGTTATTATTAAGCCAAAACCTATTAAAAAAGTTGAAAAATCTGTGGATAACAAAAGCTCTGATAAAGAAGCTATTTTTGTTTATGAAACAAAAGATCTTAGAAATCCATTTACAGCTTTTGTTGAAATACAGAGTAGTCAAGATGACGAAGAGGAAAATATTCCCCAAACTCCCCTTACGATGTATAGTATAGAGCAGATAAAATTAAAAGGGATTATGGGAGCCAAAGGTAAAAATCGTGTTGCTATGTTTGAGACTCAAGATGGCTTAGGGCTTTTTGTAAAGAGTGGAGATTACCTTGGGATAGAGCTCTTTAAAGTTATTGATGTTTCTAATCTTGGAGTTTTTCTTGAGAAGAAAAATAGAGGTCAAAAAGATATTCAGATTGTAAAAAAAGAGTTTCTATTAGATGAGCAAAAAGGAGAACAATAGATGGCCAAAATTATTTTTCAGATAATCCTCTTTTTTATATTTTTGATATCGATACTGAATGCTTCAAATAATTTACCTGAAAAAGTTACATTTTCATTTAAAGATGCGGATCTGAAGAATGTTTTACTCTTTTTTGCAGAGTTTGAAGATAAAAATTTCCTTATTGATGAAGCAATAAATGGTAAAATTACAATTAGACTCAAAGATGTCCCATGGAAGCAAGCTCTTGATATTATACTTGGAATGAGAGATCTTGTAAGACTTGAAGAGGGCAATATCATAAGAATTGTTCCGATGGCAGTTATCAAAAAACAGGAGCTTGAGAAGATAAAGGATGAGGAGAGAAAAAAGCAGTTAGTCCCACTTGAAACAAAGGTTATCTATATCAATTTTGCTAAAGCTGCGGATATTGAAAAGAGAGTTGCAACTCTTCTCTCTCAAAGAGGGAAGTTAATCACAGATGAGAGGACAAATTCAATTATAGTTACTGATTTACCTGATAATATAAAAGAGATGCTCAAAATAATTGACAATATGGATCAAGCTACAAGGCAGGTTATTATAGAAGCAAAAATTGTTTATATAAATGATACAGCCTCAAAAGAGCTTGGTATTCAATGGGGTGGGTCATTGGGCCAGAGGATAACCTCTAAAGATTTCTTTTACGGTATAAGTAGTGGTTCAGAGGCAAGCACCTCGTTAAATATTTATCCACCCGGTTCAGACCAGAAAGAAAATAATTACAATACTATCTCACTCCCTACTGGGTATGCTGTTAATACTCCTACTATTCAGGCCCCTACAGGGACCCTCGGGTTGATCTTTGGTAAATGGGGTTACTACAACCTTTCTGTAAAATTGAGTGCATTGAAAGCAAAAAATATAGCAAAGGAGATATCTTCACCAAAAGTTATTGCACTTGACAATGAGAAGGCTCTTATACAGCAGGGTCAGGAGGTTCCTTACAAAACTATTAGTGATGGGGGGACAAAAACAGAGTTTAAAGAAGCTACTCTTAAACTTGAAGTTACTCCTCATATTACCTCAAACAAAATGATCTCTCTTGATATAAATCTAACAAAAGATTCAATTGGTCAGCAGACTACAGATGGTCCAGCGATAAACAAGCAGCAGGTTACTACCAAGCTATTGCTTGCAGATGGAGAGACTGCTGTAATAGGTGGTATTCTTTCCAACTCTGAAGCACAAGGTGAAGACTCTGTTCCATTCTTTTCTGATATTCCATTACTTGGAACAATATTTAAAAATAACACCAACTCTGCAGTTAAAGGTGAGCTTTTGATATTTATATCCCCCAAAATTGTTGCAAGAGAGAAGATATCACATTTAGATGAAGAGAGTAATGCTCTAAATATTAACAAAATAGATAAAATAGGAAATTCTTTATCTAATAAAGCTCCTAAAAAGGTTGTCAATTTATCTGCTGCTAACAAACAGAGTCAAACTTCTGATATTTCTATAACTTCTGACAATAAATCTTCAAAAAATGAAATTAAAGAATCTAAACCATTACAAAGTAGTCAAACAGGGGATAACCTTAATGTAGGTTATATAAATGTAATTTCTCTAAATTTAAGGGAGAAACCTGATATTAATTCTAAAATTATAGCTGAGATAAAGTCAGGTGAGAAAGTTACTATAATTGATAAAGATAAATATCCATGGTATTATGTAACATACAAGGGTAATAATGGGTGGGTATTTAAATATCTAAAGTTAGTTAACTGATATATTTTAAGATTTTAATTGTCTCTTGTTGTAACTTATGAATAATATTATCCTTGTTGGGTTTATGGGTAGTGGTAAAAGTTCTGTTGGAAGATTCTTATCACAGCGTCTTAATCTCCCTTTTTTAGATACTGACCAAGTTATTGAGCAAGATTCCAATCTTACGATCCCTGAACTATTCAATATTTATGGTGAAAAGTATTTCAGGTTATTAGAGAATCAACTTTTTGAAGATATCATAGAGCAAAAATTATCAAATTATGTGATTGCTACAGGGGGAGGATTTCCATGTTACTTAAAGAGACGGGAGAAATTTAAAAGTTTAGGGGATGTCTTTTATCTAAGAAATTCAAAAAAAGAGTTGATTAACAGAGTAAAAAATGATAGCAACAGACCTTTAAAATTCAAAATAAATCTTTTTAATCAAAGGGAATTTTGCTACAATTCAATTGCTGATCAGGTTATTAATTGTGAGTTTATGACAGTTGAGGATGTAGCAGAAGAAATTTTGTTTAGAAGGGAGTGAGGAGTTTTTTTATGAAAGTTTCTAAAAATATGAAAGTTGATGTCAGCTACAAATTATATATTGATAATTTTATTGTTGATGAATCAAAAGATTCACCTTTTTCTTTTATCTTTGGATACTCTCAAGTTATCCCTGGATTTGAGAAAAATCTTCTTGGAATGTCTATTAATGAACAAAAGAATTTTTTTGTTCAACCTGAGGATGGCTATGGTGTGGTAAGAGATGAGTTGTTTGAGAAGATTCCAGTTTCACATTTCCCACCAAATTCTAATATTCAGGTTGGTCAGGTTTTTCAGGTTTCTGATCAAAATGGGAATCCTATGCAGTTTACTGTTGAAAAGATAGAAAATGAGGAAGTTCTTGCAAATTTTAATCACCCTTTATCTGGTAAGATTCTGAATTTTGATGTTACAGTCAAAAATATTCAACCTGCTGGGGAGAAAGAGCTTTCAATGTTAATTAATGGCTCTAATTGCTCAAGTGGCTGTGGAAGCTGCTGTTCGGACTGCCATTAGTTGACACATGCAAGTTATTGCAGACAATCTCACTATTTCAAATCCTGTAATAGCTAATAGTATCAAAAATAGAGATAAAAATTTCTTTTATCCTCTCTTTAAGAGAGCAGAAGAGGAGGGGTATCTTGTAGACGTTAATCTTGGTCAGCTCAAAAGAGATATCCCTGATGTAGTTAAATTTTTATTTGGCTTAATAAATGAATTTAAAGATATTAAAATAGTAATAGATACGATTAATCCTACTACTATTGAAGAGATCCTTAAATATTGTCAGACCCCACCGATCTTAAATGCTTTTTCAAAAGATGACTTCAAATTAAAAGAGCTTCTCCCGATTGCTGTAAAGAATGAGCTTGATATTGTTGCTCTTGTTATGGATAAAAGTATCCCACTTACTGTTGATGAGAAGATTAATCTTGCTATTGAATTAGTTGATATTTTTACTCAAAATGGAGTCCCTTACAGTAAAATTATCCTTGATCCTGTTGTTGCTCCTATTGGATGGGAAAATGGAGCAATGTATAACCGAAACAATCTTGAATTTCTAAAATTAGTAAAGGAAGCAATATCTCCAGATATCAGGAGTATGATGGGGTTATCAAACCTCACTACTGGTTCAACAGGTAAAGATAGAAGTGTTAGAAAGCTTGATTCACTCTATCTTGCTATGGCATACTGCAACTCTCTCGATTACGCATTAGTCAATATCAATGATCCTGAGATAGTAAATGCAATTACTTTTCTTAATATCCTCGAAGATAAAACGATATTTACACCTTCACTTTTTAAATGATAATGAGAGAGAATTTTTTCCTTAAAAATTTTAGAGCTACCTTTGGTAAAGCTGTAAATGATTACTCTATGCTTGAAAATCATGACAGGATACTTGTAGCTTTTTCAGGTGGTAAAGATAGCATAGCTCTTTATGACCTCCTAAATTCAAGAAAACAGAGAGTTCCCATAAGCTATGAAATTATTCCTGTTTTTGTGTATAATGGTGATTATGAAGAGACAATAAGAGAGGTTGAGGAGTTTTTTAAAAAAAAATACTCTGTAAATGTCATTGTCAAAACTGTTGATATAAAAAGTTTTGTATCAGGAAATTCTGCAAAAGAGAACCCATGCTTTGTCTGTTCAAAGATACGGAGAAAGATTCTATTTGACTTGGCTTATGAACTGAAATGTAACAAACTTGCTCTTGGGCATAATATGGATGACACAATAGAAACTTTAATGCTTAATATTTTTTATAGTGGTAATATTAGCACAATGATGCCAAAGCAGAAACTTTTTAATGGACAGCTTACAATCATCAGACCTCTTGTTTACTTATCTGAAGCCCAGATCCTCAAATATATAAAAATGAATAAATTTGATATAATTGAAAAGAAGTGCAGCTATAAGGGGAAAAGTAAACAGAGAGAGAAGGTAAAAGAGATAATTGAGATGTTGAGTAAAGAGAATAAAAAAGTCAGAAAGAACATTGCTAATTCAATAAGAAATGTCAACCTTGATTATTTACCTATAAAAAAGGCTGCAGTGCAACAATCTGATAATTAAAATTTCTAACTCAATAAGCAAAATTAAGTTAAAAGATAAATCTCCAACAGAAATTGAAAGAGATAGATATAATACAGGTTCAAAATTACATATTTACTTCCAAAGTTAAAAAGCAACCTAACCTCAAATAGGTTAGTAATTATTTAAAATTTCATTTTTATCTGTATAAATTGCTTTTTGTAGAAGAAAATTGTTATATTCATTATTATCATAGATAATGAAAGAGTATTATTTTTTAAGGGGGTATTGTGGAAAGAGAACTCACTTCAGAGAGAAAATTAATAATTGAAAATGATTTTAAACGAGGTTTCATTGAATATTGTGGTTTTGAAGGTGAGATACCTGAATCTGGACATTTTATATCGAGAGTAAAGGTCATGCCCCACCACAGACAGCAGGATGGGTATATTCATGCTGGTGTTATGGCTACAATGGCGGATCATACAGCAGGTTATGCCGCATATACACTTACTCCTGATGATTTTAGAATTTTAACTATTGAATTTAAAATAAATTTTCTAAAACCTGCTTTTGGGGAGGAAATGTTTTGCCATGCTAAAATTATAAAGGGTGGAAAGCAGATATTAGTCGCTGATTCAGAAGTTTTTGATCTAAACAGAGGGGGTAAGTATTTAGTTGCAAAAGCTATTGTCACTTTAATGGCGGTTCACGATAGTAAAATGAAAAAGATTCCCCTCTCATAAAAATATCAGAACCCTCTCAAAATTACTTTATTTGCTCTTGAAATAAAAGTAGTTTTATAATATTGGAAGATATGGCTTTTTTATTTAGTTTATCTCCGATATTTCTGATATTTATCCTTGTAATTTTCTTCAAGATAGATATTCTAAGATTATCTTTAATTTCATTTATATATTCTGTTCTCCTTACAATGACATATTTTGGGACACCATTTAATGTTGTTCTTTTATCATCATTTGATGGGATTTTGACTACTTTACCTATCTTGCTTGTAGTTTATACAGGGATACTCCTTTCCAGTTTCTTGATACAGAAAGGTTCACTTCAGAGGCTTACAAAGATATTCTCTTCAGGATTGAAAAATAATCTCCAAAAATCACTTGTTATTGGCTGCGGTTTTGGTAATTTTTTTGAAGGAGCTGGAGTAATTGCAGAACCTGTAGTTGCACCGATGCTCTACTCTTCAGGAATTGCCCCTGAAGGTTCTGTAATACTAAGCATACTTGGATACTCAGGGCTTATGCACCTTGCTCTTGCGGGTGTTATCGTAACTGTTTTATCTGCAGTTACAGGGATTAGTTACGAAATTTTATCGATTGACCTGATTAATCTATCTATCCCCGCAACAATTTTTTTATTTTTATCTATACCTTACGTTATTGGTCAGCCTGATATCATGATAAAGAATTTTCCTCTTATTCTTGTTTCTGCATTTGTTGTAATTCTATTTGCATTTCTTACTGTAAAATTTGTTAGTTACTCAGTATCAGGTATGATTGGCGGTCTTGGAGGATTAATTTTCCTATTTACCCTTTTTAAAATAAGACCACTATTTACAAAAGATAATTTTAAAGATATTCTCCCGTTTGTTGCTATTTTTATCTTTTTATCAAGTGTTAATCTTATTCCTTACCTAAAAAACCTTACTTTTAATAAACTTGTTTTTAAAATTACCCTTATCCCTCTCCATACAATCAAAATTACCCCTTTTTATAGTGCTTATGTCTATCTTTTTATATGTTTTCTGCTCTCTTTTTATCTTTTTGGTGATAAAGAAGATAAATTAGTTGATTATCTTTATGCTTCTATAAAGAAAGGTTACAATCCGGTGATGAGTATGGCTCTTTTTGGTGCTATGGGGTCTGTGATTGCATTTTCAGGGATGGATGGCTCACTACAATCGATTAACAATTTGAATAACATTGCTTACTGTCTCGCAGATGGGTTTGCTTCTTACACTGGAAAGCTTTATCCAATTTTTGCACCATTACTTGGCTGGATAGGGACATTCCTTACAGGATATGGGGTTGCGTCAATACTCCTCTTTGGAAAATTGCAGTTACAAACTGCTGATATCTTGAATATATCAGGTAGTTTCCTTGCATCATCACTTACTGTTGGTGCAAGCATAGGTAGTATTTCAAGTCCGTTTAAGGTGGCACTTGCTGTCCCACTTTGCAATGCTATGGGTAAAGAGAGTAAAATTTTAAATAAAACAATCCCTATCGGGATTATTGCATCTTTATTTGTAGGGGTTTATACATATTTTATGATTTAGTTTTATAGACTCCAATATATGTAACCTATCTTTTCAGCATCCTCTTTTTTATAAAAGTTTTTAACATCTATCAAAACAGGATTTGGACTCATTATTTTTATTAGCTTCTCTAATGAAAAATTGTCGTTGAAAAATTTATGTTTTACCGCAAAGACAACTGCGTCGTAAGGTTTGAAAGTTTCAACATTGGTTATCAGGTCAATTTTGAGTATATTCTTTACTTCATCCATATCTGCATAAGGGTCATAGATGAATGTTTCTATCCCGTAATCTTTAAGCTCATGGTAGATATCTGTTACTTTTGTATTCCTAATGTCTTTTATGTTTTCTTTAAAAGTAAGACCAAGTATCAAAACTTTGCAGCTTTTCAGAGATTTGCCAAGTTTAATGAGATTTTTTAATGTGTTTTCTGCTACAAATTTACCCATATAATCGTTTATTTTTCTCCCTGCAAGAATTGTCTCAGGGTAAAATCCTATCTCTTTTGCTTTGAATGTAAGGTAGTATGGATCAACTCCTATGCAGTGACCACCTACAAGCCCTGGTTCAAATTTAAGGAAATTCCACTTTGTGCTTGCAGCTTTTATTACTGATAATGTATTTATTCCCATCTTGTTGAATATAATTGCAAGTTCATTCATCAAAGCAATATTGAGATCTCTCTGTGTGTTTTCTATAACTTTTGCAGCTTCTGCTGTTTTGATATTTTCTGCTTTGTGAATACCTGCTACTACAACAGAGGCATAGAGATCAGATAAAAAATCGAGAGTTTGGGAAGTGTCTCCTGAAACTATTTTTTGGATTTTATCTATGGTGTGCTCTTTGTCTCCAGGATTTACACGTTCGGGAGAGTAACCTACAAAAAAATCTTTTTTCCATTTGAGTCCGCTTCTCTTCTCTATGATGGGGATGCACTCCTCTTCGGTAAGACCTGGGTAAACAGTTGACTCATAAACAATTATACCCCCTTTTTTTAAATTCTCCCCAACTATCCCTGAAGCTCCCAAAATAGGTGTTAAATCAGGGTTTTTATGCTCATCAATAGGCGTAGGAACAGTAATACATACAACATCAGCGTTATTTAGCTCTCTTGGGTCATTGGTAAAATTGATTGTGCAATTTTTTAAACTCTCCTCAGATATCTCGTTGGTTCTGTCAAAATTTTTAGTTAACTCTTTTATCCGCTCCTGTTTTATATCAAACCCAATAACATTGAATTTTGAATTAAATAGTATTGCAAGTGGAAGCCCTACATAGCCGAGACCGACAATTGCAACCTTTTTGCTCCCTTTATCTTTATAAAAATCAGCAATATTAAACATTTAATCTCCCTCATTTGTAAAAATATAATTTGTTATATTAAAAATGAAAAATAACATAATTAGAAATATAAATAAATAGAAAATATCAAAATATGGTAAAAGAGTCGGTAATATTAAGTAATAACAGATAAATATTTACATTGAAGCTCATTTAATTTTTAATTATTTAAATTATGACAAAAGGGGAGGGGTATAATTTTAAGGTTCAAAATTAAATTATAACGATAAAGTCTAAAGAGAGACTTATAGTTAAAATTAAAAGATTGATAAAACAGAGACAGGTAGGTTTGTGATGAGTACAAAAAAGCAGATCTCTCACCTGCCTGTCAGCAGGTTTGAGATGGCAAAAACTTGGATTGAGGTTTTTTAAAGTTGTTGGTTATCTTTTGTGAAGTGTTTAAATAATCAGCAAAACTACAAAATAGTGTCATTTCGACAAACAAATTGAGGAGAAATCTGGCCAAAAGATATTCTGAAAAAGTGGTTCAGGTGTTCCCAACATACTCTTGCAACTTTGACAATTCAAATTGTATTAAATAACTAAATAATTGTGAGTTGTAAGACTCTTTATAAAAGTTAATTCTTCTTTATTAGCCCAAGTTTGTCAAAAGTGTTTATAAAGCATTGATATTATTAGATACCTAAAATCATTCTACACTACAAATTTTCTTAAACTATTGTTTTTAATATTTTTATCTTTTTTTGACAAACTTGGATTAGGTTTTTACTTTTAATATACTGTTACTCATAAATATTCAGATTTGAGAAATTTTAATATTTGATTTGATTCATAGGGTTGATTTACCACCAATATTCTGGATATCTTCTATTTTGGGGAATATTGTTTACTATGAGTGCTATTATAAGCATGATAACTGCCCCTATCCCTACTGGAATAATAACATAAAGATAGCCAAGTGAATGGATCTCTTTCCCACCAATAACTGCTATTAATGCAGTTGCTCCACCGGGTGGATGTAAAGTTTTGGTTGCATGCATAAGTGCAATTGCAGTTGCTACTGATAGTGCTGAAGATACCCATATGGCATCAGGGAAAATTTTATAACAGCTAACGCCGATTATTGCAGAGATTATATGCCCTCCTAAGAGATTTCTTGGTTGGGCAAGTGGGCTTTTTATTGCACCATATATAAGGACAGCAGAAGCTCCAAATGAACCTATTATCATGACAAGTTGATCACCTTGACACCATCTTGAATGTATGTACCCCAATGCACCAATCCCAATCAATGCTCCTATCCACGACCAAACTATTTCATAAAAATTTATGATAGGTGGGCTCTTGGCATTCCCTCTCATTTTTGAAAAAAATTTTTCGAACATCTTTATCCCTTGTATTCTATTAAATCAGATATAGTTAATATCACAATTTGCTACAATACTTGTGAGTTTCACCTTACTATCTAAAATTGAGGTTATGTCAATTTTTTATTGTATATTTAGAAGCTTTATAATCATATTTACAGAGTAAAAACATTGATTTGAGTCAAGTATTTATTTAAAATAGCAGTTGTTGATTTATGAAAATAGTTAGCAATCCTTTTATTTATTTTATTTTTAAATATATTGTCTGGTAGTTTTGATTTTGGGAATATGAACGCATTACACTTCCATATTGGTAGGAATAATCTACTTGGATAAAAGGGATACCTTTTGTATCCACTTCAAAAGTGTTTTCAAATTTCTGGTGTAAGTCGAGGGAGCCGATATATTTTTCTTGTGTAATCCCAATTTTATTCAAATTTTGATCAACAGTTGTAATAGATATATTTACATCAAATATAGGCACCCAAAAATCATTTACACCTGTCAATAGTAGAATCTTACTATCTCTTAATTCCCAATCAAAAGATATATCAAAAGAGCCGTATTTACTCTGATTTACAATTGTGGGGGTGTAGAGAGAGTTGATGCATCCAGATAAAATTAGTATAAAAAGAGTAAGATAAAAAAATGGTTTTTTCATAAGTGCATCCCCCCTTATATTTAAAAATATGTTAAAAAACATTCTATTTAGATGTATAAAAATCTCTTTTGAGGAGATAGAGTATATTACATAATGGATAATCATTTATTTTTCAAATGAAATGTTGGGTAACTGATAATTTCAGACTAATAAATTTTAAAATAAACAATATAATTAACCGATAATGATTTAAATTGACAAGTTATCTTTTTTTTGGCATTTTAGGTTACTTTTATATAGTAAAAAATTGGAGGTTCATAATGAAATTTTTTATTGATACAGCAAATGTTGAGGAGATCAAAAAAGCAAAAGATTATGGTCTTGTTGACGGTGTTACTACCAATCCATCTTTAGTTGCAAAAGAGAAGAGTGATTTTAAACCTTTGATAAAAGAGATCTGTTCTATTGTTGATGGTCCGGTAAGTGCTGAAGTGATATCTCTTGAGTATGAAGGGATGGTATCAGAAGCGAGAGAGCTTTCAAAAATAGCAAAAAATGTAGTAATCAAAGTTCCTATGACTGAAAATGGGATTAAAGCAGTAAGAACTTTATCTCAAGAGGGTATCAATACAAATGTTACACTTATCTTCTCACCCCTGCAAGCACTTCTTGCTGCAAAAGCTGGAGCTTCATATGTCAGTCCATTTGTAGGTAGACTTGATGATATCTCTCATATTGGAATGGAGCTTGTTTCCCAGATAATGGATATTTATGCCAACTACTCATTTACCACTGAAATCATAGTTGCAAGTGTCCGTAATCCAATACATGTTCTTGAAGCTGCTACCATTGGGGCTGATATTGCTACGATACCATTTAATGTTATGATGCAGTTTGTAAAACATCCACTTACAGATATAGGTATTCAAAAATTTTTAAATGACTGGAAAAAAAAGTAGTAAAATGTGATTGCGATTACATAAATTTATTAAAAATTTGATTATATATAGAATTATACTCTTAGTATAGTTTTTTTAAAGGGGGTATTAAAGGTTTAAATTTATCTTGTTAAGATGCTACCTTTATTTTTTGCTGTTTTTATTTTTCACTCCTAACAATAAAGAGGTAATTATGAAAAGATCAATTTTTTCTCTTATTTTTTTACTATTTTTCTTCACACTTCTATTTTCTGCTCCCCCTGTTCCTGAGGAGAATATTTTAAATAATGTTGTGATAACATCTACACCTATTGAAGATAGTATAGGTATAGATAACAAAAGTTATATTATATCTCCCAATATTAAGATTTTTGAAAAATCGGGGAGGGAAATTCCTCTTAAAAATTTAAATAAAGGTGATAATGTTGATATCAAATATCATACAGGTGCTTACTCTGAACTTTTCCCTTATAAAAAGGGGGAAAAAGTTGTTTTTTATATCAAAAGGAATTTGCTATTCTCTTCTATTACTGGTTCAAAGGGGGAAGTAAAATCATCTCCCAGAAGGAGATAGATTTTTTTAAGTTTACTATTCCAATATTTTGATAAAATATATTTTTTCTTCTCTTTATTAACAGAGTAGAAAGGAGACTAAATTATGAATATAAAAAGAAAAATTCTCCTTGTATTTATATTCAATTTTTTACTTTCATCACCTCTATTTTCTGCTACAAATATGACCACATACTGCTCTACTCCACCATTTATGACGCTCTCAGTTGACCCCAATGTTCTTTTTATCCTTGATAATTCAGGGAGTATGAATGAGTTTGCGTATAAAGAAGTTGAAGGTGAAAGATGTAATAGTGGGGTGGCTTGGACAGGTTTCGATGAGAGTAAGAAGTATTACGGTTATTTTGATCCGGACAAAACTTACAAATACAATAATACTTCACACTACTTTTATGAATTTGGGACAGTAGTTGATGATAGCTCTACTGACAATATCACAGAAAGGGCAGTTTGTCTTGCTGCTTCATGCTCTATCCGTGCTTTTTCAGGAAATTGGCTTAATTGGTGGACATCAAGAAGGACAGATGTTGCTAAAAAAGTTCTTACAGGTGGCAATGTTGACAACTCTTCGGGAGAGTATATCCTCTTGGGGACTGTTACGGATAGGGATACAAGAAGAATTTACAACGATTATGCTTCATCAGATTCACCTACAGATGGGAATATTGTTCCTTCTAATAAAAATGTTTACTACACTCCATTTAGGAGAGCATTTTACTCATATTTTGCTAATACAACGAGAAGTAGTAGAGATGTAGTAGGATTTAATATTGCTGTTGCAAAATTTAATGAAGAGTCAGATTTTACAGGTGAGTCTTGTGTTGATGCATATATTTCAGCTTCACCTGACGGTGATGAATATCTTGCTGATGATTCTGTTTATGAGAATGTTGGAGATACTTTAAGTCTTGGTGGAACTAATTATCCATCATACTACTTTGCAGTCAAATCTGAGACTTCACCATCAGCTCTTGTCCAGAGTGTCCAAGATAAAATGAGAATAGGACTTATGAATTTTAATACTGACCAAGGTGGAAAAGTTTTAAATAAGATTGGGGATTCTGCTCAAACAATAATTTCTAATATTAATGCCGTTGAAAATACCACATGGACACCACTTTCAGAAACTCTTTGTGAAGCAAGGCGTTACTTCAAACAAGAGGCTCCTTACTACTTCCCTTCTGATTATACAGTGAGTAATAGCTGGGACCCCTACTATTTTGACAATGTAAGTGCGAAAGTGAGATGTGTAAAATCTTTTATTGTGTATGTTACAGATGGAGAGCCGACTCAAGATTCTGACCTACCATCTGGTCTTGATGTTTCTGTTGCTGGAGATGGGAATAATTATATGGATGATATTGCTTACAAGATGCATACTGAAGATTTGAGATCAGATATCACTGACAACCAGAGTGTTACAATATACACTGTATTTGCATTTGATGAATCTGAAACAGCAAGAAATCTTTTAAAAAGAGTTGCAATGTTAGGTGGATTTACCGACATTGATGGAGATGGTGAACCTTATTGTGATGAAAATTGTGAATCAAATTGGTGGAATAATTTTTATTCAGGTTCATGTAGTAGTGGTCTTGCTTCTTGCAATCCCAACTGTGCTGAGTGGGATGCTGATTGTGATGGTATCCCTGACAACTACTTTGAAGCATCTGATGGATATGCCCTTGAGGAGAAGTTGGGGACAATTTTTGCAGATATACTTAAACAGCCATCTAGTGGGACATCGCTTGGGATATCTTATACAGTCAATAGGACTGATAGAGCTGATGGGGTTGTTCAGGCTGTCTTTTATCCCGAAACTATCTTTGATGATGGCAGCAATCATTACAAGGTTCAATGGTTGGGTGAGCTGTATAAATATTCTCCGAAAAAAGTTGAAAAAGGTTTTGAAAAATGGAAAGCAGGGGTAAAACTTTCAAATAAAGCTGCAGCCGACAGGGTGATATATGTAAAGGATGAGTCTTCTTCCTCTCTTGTCCCTCTGAGCTCTTCAGCTATTCAGACAAGAGCTTGTGGCACAGATACAAGTTGTGTTGCCAATATTGATAATATAACCTCTTTTCTCAAAGGGACTCAAATATCTGGTAAAAGAAATATTACCATAGATAATTCAGGGAAAACTTGGAAGCTTGGAGATATAATATATTCCTCACCGAAGGTTCACAATTTTAGTTCAGGGAGATATGTATTTGTAGGTTCCAATGATGGAATAGTAAGGATGTTTGATTACGATACAGGTGAAGAGAAGTGGGGGTTTATACCTGATAGCACTATGCCTTACCTTAAATATCTTTATGAGCCATCATATTGCCATATATACTGTGTTGATGGGGAATCTTATATTTATGAGTATACAAGCAGCACAGATAACTCTACAAAAATCATTCTTATCGGTTCTATGGGTTGGGGTGGTGGTTGCGGCACCAATGATTCATCTGATATTCGTCCACCTTCAGAGACATGCAGCAACCCGACAAACTCTTCTTGTGTAGGGCGATCCTCATATTTTGGACTTGATATTACAAATCCTTTGTCTCCATCTTTTATGTGGGAGTTTAAAGATGCAGATCTTGGTTTTGGATGGTCAGGTCCTGCAATTATAAAGAGGGTAAATCCAACAACAGGAAAGTATAATTATTTTGTTTCTGTTGCTTCAGGACCTACTACTTATGATGGATACTCTTCCCAAAGATTGAGAATATTTACTCTTAATCTGGAAACTGGGTCATTACTTCACACTGAGCAATTTACTGGATTAGACAATGCTTTTGGTGGAAGGCTATTTACAGAGGGGCTTGATGTAAATGAGGATAATCAGACAGACTTCTTTTTTGTAGGATACACCAAGAAAACAGGTTCTGCCACATGTCACGGAGGTGTTATTAAAGTATGGACAGGTGATATTGACCCTTCAAACTGGGATTACAATGATAACTTTTTTAATTTGGCTCAAAATCCTGTGGTTGCAAAGATTGAGACAATGAAGTGCTACGATCATTGGTTTGTATATTTTGGAACAGGTAGATATTTTAGTAAAAATGATAATGATCAAGATATAAACCATCTTTTTGGGTTGCCATTTCCATGTGATTACCAAAACAATTGCTCTCCAAATACTATAAATTCTGCTCATGCTTCAGATGAAACTGTTGATTGTCCAAATGTAATGACTTTCCAGTCAAACAAAGGTGGATGGGATATAGAATTACCTGATGATACATCCAGTTCATTAAAGGAGAGGTGTTACTCTGACCCGCTGATTGTTGATGAAAAAGATATTGTGTATTTTATAACTGCTACACCTACAAGTGATGTGTGCGATTTTGGTGGACATTCTAAAGTTTATGGGCTCAACTGTGCTACTGGTGAGTCAATTGACAATCAGAGCTGCACTGCCTATAAATCAAAACCACCTGTGCATTCTAAGCTCCTTCTTCCTACTTCTACAAGTTACATTTACCCTGTTCCACCAGAGATAAATCCTAATGGTGGGGATGATTTCCCATCATTTTACCAGTTACCGGGGCTCCCACCTCCTGGTGGTGGTGGTTTCTTTGCTCCTGATGTAAAAGGTAAGGTTTTATTATGGCTCGAAAAGTAGATAAAAAGGGTTTTACCCTCATAGAACTTTTGGTTACGTTAGCGATAGTTGGGATATTGACCTCTATTGGGGTAGGCTCATTTTTAAGTTCTAAAAGTAAGAGAGAGATGGAGAATGATATAAAGAAAATTTATGCTATTCTCCAAAAATATAGAATTAAAGCTTACTCTGAGAAGAAAGTTTTCACCACAGATCTAACTAACAGTAAACTTTTTAAAGTAATAAATATTTCAACAGCTACAGTTGAAGAGAGTGTTACTTTGAATCAAGATTTTGGATTTAAATCTTCATCTGTTGTTT
>DYJV01000167.1 GCA_020722945.1 Candidatus Methylomirabilis sp.
TTTGAATTTCGGAAGAATTGTATTTAACGCCTGATAGTTTTCGCTTTTTATCAGCCAGCCATCCAAGGATTTATCCAATTCCTCAAACTGGTTCAAAATTTCAAGCTCTAAATCCTTGAAATACTTTGTATCAATCGGCAAATGTTTATATTTTTTGCTCAAATACTTGCCGGTTAAATTAGTTTCAATAATATCTTGCACTTTGAAATCATTTTCTACAATTCCTAAATCTTGCCATTCTTGGATTTGTTTCTTAATGTTTAAGTGTTTCAAAATTTTTTCAATCAGTTCCAAATTATTGATCCTGTCCAGCGTAATCACATAATTTGAGTTTTTGACGAATTTCGGCTTGTTCCAGATTTTTACCAGCTCATTTTCAAACTGCGAGATAAAATCAATGATTTTGAAAGCGATATCTTTGAGGATTTGCAGTTGATTGACTCTGTCAGCGCTCCACTCTTTGGCCCCTTCCCAAAAATACTGATAACTCCAAAGTTTAAATTGCTCCTGTAAAAATGCTTTCGCATTTTTATTGATAAAGAAATCAACCTCGCTTTGCTTTTCAAAAACTCTAAAAGCTCGTTCTAATTGTTCTTCGGTAATTGCTATACCCTTTCTCTTTATGGCTTTTAGTATCTCGTCTTGCTTAGTTTTTGTTCCCTTTTCGGAATATAAAACACTAAAAACGATTGTTTGATCTTCTTTGACATTGGCTAACTCAAAGATTAGCGAGCGTTTTTCGTTGGCTTTTTTGCTTTCAATTTTTGAGGCGTCAAAGTAAAACTTGAATCCGTCAAACTCAACCGGCAAGCTTCTAAAAATCCGGTCAGTTTTAACATAGTAGAGCCTCTGCGTTTTCCAAAAGAGGATAACATCCTTTTCATCGGTATAAACTTTTTCGTAGATATTGTTATGAAAGGGCGTTGAATTAAAGTAGATTGAGCCACTTTCCGTAAAATAGCGGCTAAAAAATGAGTAGAGTTTGTCAAAGAGTTCGTCTCTAAATTCAGCAGGTTGGCTTTTCAGTGCCTTTTCAATATCTTCTTTTAGAATATCCTCAATCTTGCGGTAGTAATTTGATTTTATCTTCATCAAATTAACAAAACCGCCTTTGCCCTCAATTTTGGCGCCAATGAAAACATTTTGCAAAGCTTTATAAAATTTTTGTTCTTTATTATTCATAGAATTTTT
>DYJV01000168.1 GCA_020722945.1 Candidatus Methylomirabilis sp.
CTATATATACTATTTTAACAAATTTATGGGCGTTTTATTTTTTATATTTGCGATCACAGCTGTCTAATTAAAATTGGAAATATAGCTGTAGGTCTTGACATTTGAGTTTTACAAGTCTTGTTTTATTAAGAAGATTAAGCAAATCAATCAGGGAAACACGCTCAAAAAGCATTCCCTTGATTATCCTGTGTAAATAAAAGATTGAATACCTGTATTTCGTCTGATATTTGATATAAGCAATAAGTAAATAATAGCACATTGCTATCCAGATTTGTGTCAGCACTGCATTTTTTGATGTCCCAAGAAATGTTTTAATTTTAAGATTGTTCTTTATCCATTTAAAAAATACTTCTATTTGCCATCTGGCTTTATAGATTTGTGCAATAGTTGAGGCAGAAAGGGAGAAATTATTTGTCAGAAACTCAAGGATTAGTATCGTATATTTTAAGTTGTCTTTTGCTCTGGTAATAAAAGAAGCTTTATTATCATTTATACAATGAAGCCAGGCAAAGTCTAGCCCCTGTCAAAGCAATATATGCTGTCTTAAACAATGTTAAAAAAAAGACTTTGCAACGGTTATGTCATGGCATTTACCGTCACTCATAGTCATAAAACACGGAATATTGCCATCATATTCAAACTGGTAATGCAATTTAATAGCGCCTTTGGTTGTTCTAAATTTCGCCCATGAGAAAGTTTCCAAACAAAGATCTATTACTGTAGAATCAAATGCATATAAAGGATTTTTAAAGCGGAATTTGTGTTTTGGAGTTATGGATTTACATCGTTCAAGTAAACTATAAAATAGTTTTTCGTATACAGCATAATCTCGTTTAGCATTTGCATCTGCTAAAGTGGACTTGGAAACTTTTTGAGGCAATCCCAGATGATAAAGTTTGCTTAATTGTGCAGTAAGTCCATTCTGTATATCCCTGAGGCTGTCTTTTCCACTTGACTGGGCATAAAGCATTACCGAAAACTGATTCTATGTTGGAAAGTCTCGACATAACAGTCAGAGTTAGGGCTAAAACATGTTTTTCAAAATCATGTCTGGGTATTAAATTTAACAACTGGTGTATAATTGTGTTATAATGAGACATATGGAGACCTCCATTGGTAATTTGTTTTTAATACAACAACATTTTACAATTGATGGAGGTTTTCCCTTAAATCTTTAGCGGACAGGTGTG
>DYJV01000169.1 GCA_020722945.1 Candidatus Methylomirabilis sp.
CAGATGACATAAGTCCAGTTGCAACACATAACAACAAACTTAAAATTAATATTCTCTTTTTCATTTTGAGTCCTCCTTACTTATATTTTTTATTATATATAATTTCTGTATTAAAATCAAGTTAAAAAGATTGGTTCTTTTTTAAATATCCCAATAAATAAAATCTTTCATCATCATATCAGTATTCACCGTTACCTTTTATCAAAAATTTATTTTTAGTATATCTTTTCCACCATTTTTCATCAATTTCTGTACCTGAATGTAAACCCTTATTTTTATTCATAATTCAAAATTATTACTTTAATTTAAATTTGTTCTTTGAGTAATATTCATATATTATTTTTAACATACCAGATTGAAAAGTGTTTATTATGTTTATAAGTGCTTTTAGTACAGCAGAGAGATATAAAATATACTCTCTGCTGTAACAATGCTGGTTGGGATAAATAAAAAATTTTTGTAATCAAACAATTAACAATCATTTCAATATTACTATATTTCCCCCAAATTTTTCATCTTGTGTCTCTAAACGAATAAAATAAACTCCATTCCAACATTTTTTCCGTAATTATCTTTACCATCCCAGTTAATCTCATATATGCCTGCTTCTTTATTTGAATCTGTAAAACTTTTCACAATTCTACCAGAAAGATTCTAAATCTTAAAAGTTACATTGGATGGTTTATCAACACTATATCTAATCTTTATGTTTGATTCAAAAGGATTGGAAAAAATTTCAAAGAATCTGTTCTCTGGCTTATTCTTTGAAACTTTTTCTATTCCTGCACTGCCTTCCCGAATCACAGAAATACTTGAACTATTAAAATTTGCTACATTAGGTTCTATTTTGAAGAGGATTCCATGCAAAGGATAAAGGACCATCACCAACAGTAATTGTGGTAATCACACTATCACCTGCACCATCAATCACAGAAACATTATCACTATAATAATTTGCACAATAGATTTTATTATCTGTAGCATTATAAGCAAAGGCTTGAGGATAAATAATACCAGAAAAAGAATCTGGAGGATAGATTGTCGTCTCAAGATATTGCCCATAGATAGACACAGTAAATAGAAAAAAAAACTACTAAGAGTTTCAAACTTAATTTACTCATTTTCCCTCCTTTTAATTCAAAACATGCACCCCCTATGTTAATACTATCTATTT
>DYJV01000170.1 GCA_020722945.1 Candidatus Methylomirabilis sp.
AAATAAAGTTTTGCACTGTCCCCAATTTTCAACTTATTCAGTAAGTACTAATTAGAATTATTATAAGAAGTTTATTTCAATATTATATCTTTCAATTAAAAATAAAATATTTGAAACAAGAAAAATGTTTACATAATTTATTGATTTTCTATTAATAGCAATATCTCTTTCTATATACCCTCCAAGTTGAGCAAGTATATAGGTATAATCTTGATTATCACTATATTCCTGTGAAACCTTAGGATATTTAAATCCATTTTTTATTTTTTCAAATAGTGAGATATTGTTATCCTTTTTTGCATCATCCCTTAAGAAAAGCCATACAATAGAAACTGCAACATGTGAAGCGGAGAATTCGTTGGAGAATCGCATTCTTTTACTCTTTTTACTTCGTTTGAACGGTAACAATTTTAATATCACAAAAAAAATATCGCTCCCAATTTATGTCTATCAATCTTTCCATTCGGATTATACATATATTTTTTTACTTGATCTCTGAATTTGGTATATTCATCCTTTATCTTTTCTTTTAATTCGTCAAGACTCCTAAAATTGTCTGTTAATTTTAGGTTATTATCTTCAATATATTTTAAAATTATTTCTTTCCAAATATCGTTGTATTTTTCAGGATTCATATCTCACAATCTATAAATAAAATTCTTTTCCAGGATAAGGAACTATTTCTATCTTATTAATATCTTTTTCTCTATTCTTAAATTTTAATAAAGATTCGTCAACTAAATTTTTCTTTACTGCCTTTTTTTTCTGTTTTTTTAACTGTTTATTTACAGATATTTTTTTCATAGACGTTCTCCTCTAACATTAGAATAGTTGAAAGATACACTTTTAAAAATAAAAAATCAAGAAAAACTTTTATCTTACTGATAGGAAAATTAAAGGCGATTTTGGTTTTATTGGGTTAAGTACCCCAGAATCTGTTGTAAAAAATTTTAATCTGTTGACTCTTAAATTCTTCATTTTCTCTTATCTCTCTTTTATATTATCACTTTTTATCACTTTCAGACTAAAAAGTCAAGTTTTTCATCACAAATTTTATCACTTATATTTCAGCACTAAACACTCATCACTCCTAATGCATCATTCATAATTACTTACTACTTAAACACATTGGAACCATACCATCCCTTATTTCAAGCTATTTCTATCATATC
>DYJV01000089.1 GCA_020722945.1 Candidatus Methylomirabilis sp.
AATATAGAGTTGTATTCTATCATCACTATTTAACTTCCTGAACATATTCAAATCTTAAAATGTACCAGCGTAAACCACTGCTTATAATATTTTTAATATCCGAGTATGTAGGCTTCCATTGTAATTTTTTCATAATCTTTTCATAGGAACCAATCAATATTTCTGGGTCACCAGCTCTTCTACTACCAATTTTGTATTTTACTTTTTGGCCAGATAGTTTCTCAATCTCATTGATAACATCTCTCACACTAAAGCCTACACTATTGCCAAGGTTAAAACACTCTGAGCTCCCACCACTTCCCAAGTATTCTAACGCCAATTTGTGAGCAAGAGCCAAGTCATAAACATGTATATAATCCCTAATACATGTACCATCATATGTGTCATAATCATCACCAAAAACAGTTAAAACATAATCACTTTCATATGCGGCTTTTATCGCCAGGGGGATCAAGTGCGTCTCTGGGTCATGTAGCTCACCGAGCTCTCCATCAAAATCTGCTCCTGAAGCATTAAAATACCGCAGTGCGACATATTTGAGACCATATGCCAAATCGTAGTCTTTTAATATTTGCTCTATCATAAATTTTGTTTTGCCATAAGGATTTATTGGATTTTGTGGATGCTCCTCTGTTATTGGAAGTGATTCAGGGATGCCATATGTGGCACATGTAGATGAAAAAACAATTTTTTTAACTCCAAATTCAAGCATAGTGTCGAGTAAATTTAGTGTCCCAACTACATTGTTTTGATAGTATTTCTGAGGATTACCAACAGACTCTCCAACATACGCATACGCTGCAAAGTGAACAACAGCATCTATTTTATATTTTGGGAATATGCTTCTCAGACTATTTTTATCTAATAGGTCACCTTGTTCAAAAGTACCCCATTTTACAAACTCTCTATGTCCATATACTAAATTGTCAAAAATAATAGTATTGTAGCCAGCATTTGATAAAAGTTTATTGGTATGACTGCCAATATAGCCTGCACCTCCTGTAACCAATATGTATTTTTGACTCATCATATTACTCTTGAATCAAGGCTATATTCTGCTCTCTAATCAAAATATTGTGCCTACTTTTTAAAATATGCAAGTATATATTAAGTATCCTCTCCCCCATAAAGCCCAAAACTTTATACTGATAGAGCTTTAACTTACTAAAATCTATATTTTTTTCCATCTCTTCACAAATAGTGAACAAAAACTGCATATAATCACAAAAGATCTCTTTTCTCATGATAAACATATTGTAATAATGTACACTACGAATAGATCTAGACTCATCAATCATGCCACTCCACTCTGGATAGAGCTTCTTGGCAGTTTCGATCATTAAGTCAAAATACTCTATCGGATGAGATACCTCATATTGAGACTCAAGAGTAGCACTTCTATACACCTCTGCCTTTGGTAATATAATATCATATCCAGCAATAGAGTCGTATATTGCTTGCTCATCCCAGAGGAGATGTTTTTTTGTCTTATGCTCATGTAAAAAGTTTGGTATCTCTATAATTTCTCTTGTATCGTTTTTGGCAAACGATAGATATCTTCTATAGTGAGCTAATCCAACATACTCTGGAAGTTCTACATTTTTCCAGATCCAATATAGCAGTGTCAGCTCCGCATATTTTCTATTTTTATTAGAAATATTGACACCAGTATCGTCACCATCCAAGCCAAGGTCAACGCTGCTGATCGCCTTACCAACTTGCATAGGCACAAAAATATCATTTTCCACTAAATGAAATGGTCTATGATACGCTACAAAAATTTTTACTTTGCTACTATTCAATAAACATTCTCCAGCCTAACGGTCAGCTTTCCGCACTCTAGTATTTTTGGATTTACTTTTTGATATTTGCCAAAAACAATAGCCTCGACATCACTAATATGAATCTTTATAAACTCATCTGTCGAAACAACTGGTATACCGTTGTAGTTATCTGAAAAATTGTCATCAATAATTACACCGATACTGCAATTCATATTTTTTTCCACAAAAGCTATTGTTAGTTTCCCAGACATTCCAAGTCCGAAAACAGCTATACTTCTAGCATTCTCTAAGTTTACATATCCTTCAATCTTTTCCCTAAAAGCTTCAAATGTATCATCATATAATTTTTTTACTTTTTTATAGAATGGTGTTTTTTTCAAATACAACCAAAAATAATCATCAAGTGGTACTTTACCCTTCCAAGGCTTCAGATGATGTCCTGCGTAGTGGATTATAAAAGGATTTGACATGCTGTTGTGGTATTTGCTATAGTCAGATTCACCGACATGTCTCATGATATCATCATATTGCACTATTACATTCCATGCTGCATCCAAAAAGTTGACATTATTTTTAAAATATAGATTTAATATATCTTGATCTACGGCATTAAACTCTTTTTGCTCGTAAAGCTGAAGCATTTTTGACTCAAGCCCCGCACTCCTGATCTTTTTAAGATTAAACACCATCACGCCGGCATTGAAATAGTTCATTATGGCATCAGCACTGAGGCCTACAGAAGATAAATACTCATCATACCTAGCTCCGCCAAAACGCTCTGCGACTTTTGAGCCATTTTTTATCATGAGTCTATATGTCAGGTCTATACAGACAGCAGCATAGGTCTCTCCCAGATCTACACCTTGTAGCTCTGACAAATCTTTAAGGACTATCGTGTCTGGATCAACATACACAACCTTTTCATATGAGGGCATTAGTGAGCCAAGTTTTAGTCTAAAAAAAGTAGATTTTGCAAAGTGACTATGAACAGCGTCTTTTTTTTCAAAGCCAATCTCGCCCTCAAAAAATCTCAGACTAAAATTATCTTTTGCGTCTACAATCTGACATAGTTTGTTTTCATTTTCTAGGCTTATGTTGTCTGCCAAAACAACAATGTCATAAAAATAATCTTTGCTTGAATTATCAGCTATAGACGCCAAACAAGCCCCAAAATAAGGAGCGTAGTTATCATCAAAAGCAGTAACTATACTCACCACCTTTCGCCCATCCAAAACAAATGTATCTAACTGCGAAATACATCCGGTCTCTATCTTGTTGGATACAGATAAATACTCAAGCCAACGGAGTGTTTTTGTGCCAAAAGCATCTTCAATGGTATCGTCTTGCGATGACCGTTTAAGCACTGAAGCCTTTGAGTTGAAAAAAATATAACCATCTTTCAAGCATCTATAGAGATAACCACTGTTAAATACATAATTTTTGAGTATTTTAGTTACAGAGTCAATGACCACATCGCTATTCGCGACCAGCATCCAGTCATCTCCACTAAAACTGTTCGCATATAGTTCTTTTAAGTTGTTTACTATCGTAATTGACCTTGGAAGAATATTTTTGTTGCTCTCTGAGATACGAAGACTCTGGTCATGCATATAAGGTAATGCCTCATCTATGACTTCATGCTCATTTGGGTCATAATGATCTACATCAAAAATTTCATATTTACCTTTTTTAAATTTTGGACTGTTCATCTCTTGTAGTTTTTGAGCCCAAAATGGCGACATATCATCTACCTCTTGTCTCGCATCTCTTTTTGGTGCTGGCAGACAAGCACTGCAATACTCACACCAGTTGAGCTGCTCTTTAAAGTCCTCTGGTTTTCTATTCCACCAACCCTTTTCGATCTTCCAACCACCAGGACCTTTAAACAAATAATCAAGTGCAGCAGCTACTTCACAGAAAAATGCACCCTTTGGCGTAATTGATGCACTCCAATATTTTTGAACCCAACAATCATCACGAAGCTTGTACCACTCTTCATCTGGTATGCCAAGCTCTTTTCTAGTCAGCATCAAAGTTTGATGAAAGCTGGGATTGATATGGTCGTTTAGGGCTTGATAACTATACGTCTTTTGAATCACCTCGAAATGTTTGTAATAGTTTCTACCAACAGATGACCAAAGTCCTCTTTTTGTATGTTTTGGGTCTTCATAATTGAATACATTTTCCACCACATAACCTACAAAATCTTTTGTTGGATTTTTAAACTCATTTTGCACTTCACCGTTACCAAAATTTTCTCGAAAATAGTCAGAAAATTTTTCAAACTCAGGATGAAGCGTAGGCTCACCACCCATGATGCCAACAGTACCCTGAAAGCCCTTCATAGAGTCTACGGCCTGCTTAAATGTGTCAAAGTCCATAAAAAAAGGTTCTTCATGATGACCGCAAAAGCGGGTACAATTAGAACAACTGAGACTACATGCATTAGTAATCTCTATCTGTATTATGTTCATATCTTTTGGCGATTTCAAATTGAATCCTTTCAGGCAAATAAATAGCGAATATAAATTCTTAATAAAATTTTAGCCTTTTTATATTCTTTGCAAAGTACAAGCCAAAAAATCAAAAAAGGTATTTTTTCATGCAAGTTGTCTATAAACAAAAAGTAGAAACCTTCCAAACCTAAGTTCTTCATTTCCCTATAAAAACCTATCAGATGATATGCAATAAATTTTTTGTCTTTTACACCATAAAAATCAGTATATTTAAAAAAATTTTTATATTTAACTATTGACTTTTGAAAATAGGAAGAAAAATTTTCACCTTTAGAAAAAAAAGAGTATACTCCGTGAATAAAACGAAAATAAAATAAGGTAAAATATTCCTTATATTGTCTATTAGTTTTGAGACCATTCGCTCTCAATATCTCATAAATACCTTCAACTACATGGTAACTTTTTTCTATGTATTCAGCTTTTTTTTGCATGGTAGCGGAATTTGTATTCTTTTGATTATAAAAATAAATGTAATCAGATATTAATGCTACCTTTTTTGACAGCAATAATTCATTAAAATTGGTTATTACATCTTCATACAATCCATTATCATGCTTGATAGAATTATCCATAATAAAGCTTTTCTTTATAATTTTTCCCCATGGTTCAGTGGGTAACCACATATCATTATTAAAAATTTGGAAGTATCTTCCCCATATTTCATCATCTTTAAGGAGCATATATTCATTTTTATAGTTACCCAGAAAAGTATCTTTTTCAATATTTTTATCTTCATAACACCATACTGAGTTTGCAATTGCAATATCAGCATCATCCTTTTTTATTGCCAACAATAGCTTTTCTATATAATCATTGGTAAATGAATCATCAATATCAATATATGCTATATACTTTCCATTGGAATTTAAAAAACCTGTATTCCTGGCACATCCCTGACCCATATTCTGTTTATGTTCAAAGTAATGAATTCTTTTATCCATATCAAGATAAGGAAAAATCAATTCTTTTGATCTGTCAGGAGAGGCATCATTAACTACTATAACTTCGAAATCTTTAAAGGTTTGGGAAAAAATCATTTTAATAAATTCATCAATATAGGCTTCAGCATTATAAACAGGTGTTATTATACTTACTTCAGGCATTGGCTATATCTTTACTGAAAATTTCCAAAGCTCTCTCGACCGCCTGATCCATGTTGTAGTATTTATACTCTCCAAGCCTGCCAGCAAAAATTACACTATCATTGTCTTTTCCCAAAGACCTATATCGCTCGTATAAAGCTTGATTTTTGCTATTTGGCACTGGGTAGTAAGGATCATTTATACCCAGTTTAAACTCACATGGATATTCGTAAGAGACAACGGTATTTGCTGACTTTTCTTTCAAAAAATATTTATATTCTGTTATCCTCGTGAAATCAAAATTATTCGGGTAATTAACTTGTGTGCAACGCTGAAAAAACTCACTGCCATAAGTCACAAAATCAAAATCCAAACTCCTATATGGCAATGCACCAAACTTGAACTCATAAAATTCATCTATCATACCTGTATATATTATTTTTTCATACTTGTTAGTATCAGTTAATTTTTTGTAGTCGCATTCAAGCCTTACTTCTATAAGGGGGTTGTCCAACATTTTCTCTATCATTTTGGTGTATCCGCCACTTGGAATTGCTTGATATTTATCTTGAAAGTAGCAATTATTTCTGCTTGATACAAATGGAACCCTAGATAATACCGACCTGTCAAGCTCTGATGGCTCAATCCCCCATTGCTTCACAGTATAACCAACAAATACCTTTTCATAAATATATTCAGCAAGAAAATTTAACTCTTTACTCTCTAAAAGCTCCAATATGGAAACAGATCTTGAATACCCATATTCTTTGATAATTTTTTCCTCAAACTCTTCGCAAATGGCTTTTGGAAATAGCATATTTAGAGAGTTGAAATTAAATGGCAACGGAATATTCTGTCCGTCAACCATTGCTTCTACCTTATGAAAATATGGTTCCCATTTTGTAAACTGCGATAAATAGTCCCAAACTTTCTGTGAATTTGTATGAAATGCATGTGGACCGTATTTATGTATAGTTATGAAGTCTTTGTTCTTGTAATCATAAATATTGCCAGCTATATGAGCTCTTCTATCGACTATCAAAACTGGTTTTTTCAGCGTATTAGCTATCCTCTCAGCAATTACAACGCCAGTGAGCCCGCATCCAACTATCAAATACAATTCTGCAACCCGTTTAGATAATTTCTCCACACCATAACATCTATCACTCTTTTAAATCTCAGGCTTCCAATTTTAAGCCAAATACTTCTCAAGGTATCAATATTACCGCTAGGAATAACAATTGTAAAATCATTCTTAATGTCCGCTGGATTGACTATCTGAATTCCAAAAAGCTCTCCTGACTCGTAATCGTCTATAAAGTTAACAATTTGCTTTTCTATATCATGCCTTTTAAAACTGTCGTATAAAGTTTTAGCAGCCTCTTTTGTACCGTATATTGCAACCTTTTCATTTTTTGAAACTAGCTCATAACATCTATGCAAAAATTCACCATAACCACTACCAATTTTACCATACTCCCAAGCGATTCTATTTGCCTCATATGAGTATCTCTTCTGCTTCCAGCCTAAAATCTCATCATCTGTCAATAGGCAATTTTTTTTTGCAAAATCACCAACTAGTGAAATCCAACATAATGCGTCAAAATTTTTTACAATATTATCTTTTGAAAAAAAGCTTATACAGCTAGGTTCAACATTGTGTACATATGTAATAGAGTCAAGATAGGCAAAATTTCCTATGAGTGCCAGCTTAAACATCATTTCAGTATCAAGTGTACTAATATCCATGCTGAATAAATTCAACTTTTTAACTTCTTCTCTCCTGTAGACTGCTCCATTATCTGAATATAGAAATTTATTCATAAAAATATCTTGTCCACTATTGATTTCAGAAAATATACAATCTTTTCCGTATAAATGATCGCCATCTATATTTTTGTACAAAACATTTGAAAATACACAAACTACATTTTGA
The DNA here is from genome assembly GCA_020722945.1 of Candidatus Methylomirabilis sp. Taxonomy (GTDB): domain Bacteria; phylum DYJV01; class DYJV01; order DYJV01; family DYJV01; genus DYJV01. Next base: position 7,319 of record DYJV01000089.1, read on the forward strand.
TTTTCATATTTTTTAAAAAGCTCTA
>DYJV01000090.1 GCA_020722945.1 Candidatus Methylomirabilis sp.
AGTCTCTCTTCTGTTCTCTTCTGTGCAACAGCTAAATCAGCAACTACTTCCTTTAATTCATTGAATTCTGTCTTAGTTACTGTATTTTGGATATCATCATAAATTTTTGTAAGGCTTTTGGTAAGAACTTTTGCTTCACTATCTCCAAAAACTTTACTTAAATCTTCAAATATTTGAAATGTATGAAGCATAATATCCTCTCCTATGCTTTATTTAATAAATAATAACGATTAATTATACTTATGTCAATAAATTTTTAATGTATTTAATGGGGGACTTTTTATTCTATATCTATTTGCTGATGATTATTGAGCAATGGCTGACTACTTTTGATATAAATTTTGAGAAATTTATTTATAACTGAAAAATTAGATTTGGTAACTTTAAAATTGATAATAATTATGAGTAATACTTTAAAATATCGTAGGTCACAACTATTTTAATATTAAAGTCGATTTATCTTTGTAGATGTGTAATTGGAGGGAAAATTGTAAAAATTAAATCAGCTATTTTACAACCTGACATTGACACCATTATTTTTGAGAAAACATTTTGTCTCTTCTATTGTAAACTCTTTGTAGTGAAAGATAGAAGCTGCAAGAGCTGCACTTGCATCTGATACTATAAAAGCATCTAATATATGTTTAAGCTCACCAACTCCACCAGATGCTATTATAGGAATTTTCAGATTGGTGGAGAAAAATTGTGTAAGCTCAAGATCGTATCCCGATTTTGTCCCATCTTTGTCCATACTTGTAAGGAGTATCTCCCCTGCTCCAAGTTTCTCCATTTTGATGCCCCACTCAAGTGCATCAATACCTGTAGGTGTCCTCCCACCATTTATGAAAATTTCCCAACTTATCCCTTTAAATTTAATAAAATCATTATTAAGAGTCCTTTTTGCATCAACAGCAACAACAGTGCATTGGCTGCCAAATTTTTCAGCAGATTCTGTGACAAATTGAGGATTTTTAACGGCAGCAGTATTTATAGAGACTTTATCAGCACCAGCATTGAGAAGGCTTCGGATATCATCTATTGTCCTTATCCCTCCACCAACAGTAAAAGGCATAAATATATTTTCTGCTGTCCTACTTACAACATCTATCATAATACCCCTCTTCTCATGGGAAGCTGTGATATCAAGAAAAACAAGCTCATCTGCACCCTGTCTATCATACTCTATCGCAATTTCAACAGGATCACCGGCATCTTTGAGCCCTACAAAATTTACACCCTTTACTACCCTACCCTCCTTTACATCAAGACAAGGTATTACCCTTTTTGCAATCATCTACACTCCTAAATATAATTTAATATTGTCCTTGTGATACTCGCAATATATAAAATTTATCGTTTCATTAAAATCTGAATCAGAGTCTATTTTAGAATGAGCATCAAGATTAAATATTAAGTAATATTAAATAATTGTTTCGATAAAACAAGAAAACACTTTAAAAATATTTCAAAAACTATCCAATTAAATCTTTTATTATCTGATTTACTACCTGTGGATTTGCCTGACCTTTTGTCTGTTTCATAACTTCACCAACAAAAAACCCAAGTAGCTTACTTTTTCCACTCTTATACTGCTCAACTTCGTTGGGAGATTTGTCAATTATCTGCTTAACTATCTTTTTGAGCTCAGATTCATCAGATATCTGAACAAGTCCTTTAGATTTTACTATATTTTCAGGGAATTTGAGTGTTTCATACATCTCTTTAAAGACACTTTTACCCATTTTACCGCTGATAGAACCTTTATTTATAAGTTTTATTAGACTACCTATATGCTGAGGTGTAACTTTGCAGTCATTAATATCTTTACCTTCAGAATTGAGTAGTGCAAGTAGTTCTACTCTGATCCAGTTACTTGCTGATTGTGGGTCGTCAGATACTTTGACAGTTTCTTCGTAAAAATCAGCGAGTTTCTTTGAAGATATCAAAACATCTATATCTTCATCAGCAAGATTGTAAGATTTTTTGAATCTTAAACCTTTATCAGAGGGCAACTCTGGCAATTCACGTCTCAAAGATTCAACCCAGCTCTCCTCAACTATTAGCGGTAGGAGATCAGGATCGGGGAAGTATCTATAATCGTGAGCTTCCTCTTTGCTTCTCATACTTTCAGTTATATTTTTGTCTGCATTCCATAATCTTGTTTCCTGCTTTATGGAACCACCATCTTCAAGTATTTCAAACTGTCTCTTTATCTCAAATTCTATAGCTTTTTGGACATTTCTAAAACTATTCATATTTTTAAGTTCTGTCTTTGTCCCAAATTTTGAAGCCCCAAAACGTCTCAAAGATATATTTGCATCACACCTAAAACTCCCCTCCTCCATATTCCCATCACATATTTCAAGGTAAACAAGAATATTTCTAAGCTGTTTTAGGTATTCTACTGCTTCATCTGATGATCTCATATCTGGCTCTGATACAATTTCAATAAGTGGCGTCCCACCCCTATTGTAATCAACATAACTTGAATTTTTATCAACCCCTTCGTGAGAGAGCTTACCTGCATCCTCCTCCATATGTATCCTTGTAATACCAATCTCTCTATCCACACCATTAACTTTTAGAGAGAGCTTACCATTAATACATATTGGTAGCTCATATTGTGATATTTGATAACCTTTTGGGAGATCGGGATAAAAATAATTTTTTCTTGCAAAAACACTTTTATTGGCAATCTTACACCCTGTTGCCAAACCAGCCTTGATAGCAAATTCAACACTCTTTTTATTTAATACAGGGAGAGAGCCGGGCTGTCCTGTGCACACAGGACAAGTATTTTCATTTGGTGCAGAACCAAATTTATTGGAACAGCCACAGAAGATTTTGGTCTCTGTAAGCATCTGAGCATGGACTTCAAGACCTATAACAACTTCATAATCCATAGAGCAACTCCTTCTTAAATATTTAGATGTATTAAAAATTCTCTGTTCCCTTTCTGTCCTAAAATAGGGGAATCTGTAACTTGAATTACCTTACAACCAATATCTGAAAAGAAATTGGATAAATTTTTTATTACCTCTGAATGTTTCTCCTCATCTCTGACAATTCCACCTTTGCCTACTTCGCCTTTCCCAACTTCAAATTGAGGCTTGATGAGTGCAACAATATCACTACCCTTTTTCATAAATTGGATAAGTTTTGGAATAATAAGCTTCAAAGAGATAAATGATACATCAACAACTGCAATATCTATCTCATCTTTTATTAACTCATTTGAGATATATCTAAAATTGCACCTCTCTATTAAAACAACCCTTTGATCATTCCTGAGCTTCCAGTCAATCTGACCATACCCAACATCAACAGAGTAAACTTTTGAGGCACCTTTTTGGAGGAGGCAGTCTGTAAAACCGCCAGTTGAAGCACCAACATCGAGACATATCTTATCTTCAGGTGATATTTGAAAAAAATCAAGGGCTTTTTCTAATTTTAATCCACCCCTGCTCACATATCGGAGAGGCTTTTCTACCCTTATATCAATATCTTGAGAAAATTTCTCACCTGCTTTGGAGCTCTTAACTCCATTAACATAAACACTTCCTGATAGCACAAGAGCCTTTGCTCTCTCTTTAGAATCTGTAAAACCTCTTTCAAAGATTATTAGATCAAGTCTCTTCTTTTCCAAGAGTTAGAACTTCTAAATAAGTGATTTTATAGCATCAAGAATATCGTCAGCAACACGATCTTTATCCATAAAAGGGATATGTCTTGTGCTACCATCCTTAAAGATAAGGTGGCATTCGTTGTAATCAGATTGAAAACCTATCTTTTTATTTGAAATATCGTTGACCACCATAAGATCAACTCCCTTTTCACGAAGTTTACCAAGTGCATTATCTATGAAATTTTCAGATTCAGCAGCAAAACCAACTAAAAGCCTATCTCCTTTACAAGAGCCTAAATTTTTGAGGATATCTTGATTTTTGGTAAGTTCTATGGTCAAATTATCAGTAATTTTTTTGATTTTGTGTTGTGAGTAACTTTTGGTTTTAAAATCAGCAACAGCAGCACTTTTTATTATTATGTCGTAATTTGTGTAATGTTTCATAACTGCTTCAGACATCTCATCAGCAGTTCTCACCTTAATGGCTTTAGCTTTGTAGGGTATATCAAGATTAGAGGGACCTGATATAAGCATAACTTCTGCACCACGCCTGATAGCCATCCTTGCAAGAGCATAACCCATTTTGCCACTTGAATTATTGGAGATAAATCTTACAGGGTCTATATCTTCAAGAGTAGGACCTGCTGTTATTAATATTTTTTTATTTTTTAGGTCTTTCTGGTGAATGAGAATAGCAATTTCTTCAAGTATGTCATCTACTTCAGCCATTCTACCCTTTCCATCAACTTTACAAGCAAGCTCACCCTCTATAGGATCAATAAAAAAATATCCGAATGATTTAAGCTTTTCAATATTGCTCTGCACAATAGGGCTGTGATACATATGAACATTCATTGATGGAGCAAAGAGAACTGGGACAGTAGTTGCCATAACCATTGTAGTGAGGAAATCATCACCTATACCATTTGCAATTTTCCCTATGATGTTTGCAGTAGCAGGAGCAATAACAAGAAGATCAGCTTTGTCAGCAAGTGCAACATGTCCTATCTCTGAGGATCTAAAAAGAGTAAAAAGATCACTTGTAACAGGGTTCCCTGATAAAGTCTGAAAAGTAAGTGGGCCAACAAATTGTTTTGCATGCTCTGTCATTATTACATTTACATTTGCTTTTGCTTTTGTAAGTTTTCTAAGTAGAAGAACTGATTTGTATGCTGCTATACCTCCAGTAATACCTAATAGAATCTCTTTATTTTTTAACATTAAAGCTCCTCTATCAACTTTTCAAACTCTTTTTTGCTATTGAAATGAATTACGATTTTACCTTTATTTCTCTTATTAACATTGACCTCAACTTTTGTTTGATATTTGTCTGATATCTTTGCAATATTATCTTTATAAAAAGGATCGATAAGTTTTGATTTCTTAACTTTTGAAGTATTATCTCTTTGAAGGGATAGAAGTCTTTCAAGCTCTCTTACCGTCAAACCTTTCTCAACTATGATATCTGCAAGTTCAATCTGCCTCTGAAGACTAAAAGGGACAAGGAGTTTTGCATGACCAGTGGAGATCGTGCCATCTATAAGTAGATTTTTCACTTTATCTGATAATTTGAGGAGTCTTAATGAATTGGTGATATATGACCTATCTTTACCTATAATTTTGGCAAGCTTCTCATGAGTGTAGTTAAAAGCATCGATAAGCTTACTATAACCATCAGATTCTTCAATAGGATTGAGATTCTCTCTTTGTAAATTCTCAATGAGGGATATCTCAAAAATAGTGAAATCCTCTATCTTCTCTTTCACGATGCAAGGGATATGGGTTAACCCAGCTATCTTGGATGCTCGCCATCGTCTTTCACCTGCAATTATCCTAAAAGAGCTATTCTCCCTTTTGACTATTATTGGTTGTAATACACCATACTGTTTTATGGATGCAGCAAGTTCATTGAGCTTGTTCTCATCAAAAAATTTTCTTGGTTGATCATCTCTTGCAAAAATTTTTTGAATATCAATATGAGAGATACCATCTGCAAGATTTTTCTCAGTTTCATAAGAATCAAGCAGGGCACCAAGCCCCTTTCCAAGTGCAATCTTTTGCTTTGCCATTTAACTCTCCGAAAATTTATTTCTGCTGGATTATCTCTTTTGCCAGATTTAGATAAGATTCTGCTCCTATACTTTCAGGGGCATAAAGCAATATAGGTTTACCAAAACTGGGAGATTCTCCAAGTCTTATATTTCTTGGGATTATAGTTTTTAATAATTTGTTGGGGAAAATCTTTTTAACTTCGGAGTGAACTTGGGTAGAGAGTCTTGTTCTTCTGTCAAACATGGTAAGAAGGATACCCTCTATTGATAACATTTGATTTAGTTTTTTCTTAACGAGCTTATAAGTTTTGAGAAGATTGCTCAACCCTTCAAGTGCATAATATTCACACTGGAGAGGGACAAGAAGAGAGTCAGAAGCAACAAGCCCATTTACAGTGAGAAGACCAAGAGATGGAGCACAGTCAATTATGATAAAATCGTAAGAACCTCTTATCTTCTCAAGAACCCCTTTTAATACAAACTCCCTTCCACTGCTATTGACAAGCTCTATCTCAGCACCAACAAGATCATCATTTGAGGGGATGATATCAAGATTTTCAATATCTGTTTTGGAGATGTAATCTTGTATATTAACTTCACAAGTTATCAGAAGATTGTAGATAGTGTTAATATTCTCGGAATACCTGTTGATCCCAAGACCAGAGGAAGCATTCCCTTGAGGGTCAAAATCTATCAGTAAAGTTTTTTGACCAAGATATGAAAGATAAGATGCAAGGTTGACAGCTGTAGTGGTCTTCCCTACTCCACCTTTTTGGTTTGCGATACATATTATTTTACCCATAGAAAAGCCTTAACATAAGAATAATTAGAAGTAAAGATTTGATTTAAAATAAGAAAAATTTGATGAAAATGTGAAAAATATTTAAAATTAAAGGGAGGACACTCTTCTGAATGAGCAGATAGGAGTGCCCTATAAAATAAATAATTAGTTTTCCTGAATAAAAGTATCTTCGTAATCTTTTTCGAGCTTAGATAAATGTTTTTTCTCTTCATCTCTAAGTTTCTCAAAAAGGAATGACATTTTGCTTCCTGAACATGAGTTCATAAGGATAGAGTAAAAATTAATAGCTTTTTTCTCACTTGATATAGCGTAAGAGTAAATATCTTGAAGAGAAGATTTCTCATTGATCTTGTTTTTGTCAACAAGAAAATCTGCTATTGAAAAATTTTTAGGGATACTGCCTGTCCCTATATTTAAGATATAATCTTCATCTATTAATGCAAGTTCAAGCTTGTGCTTATGTTCAAGCTCTTCTTTTGCAAGCTCTTTAAGTAGCTCTTTAGCGGCTTTATTTTCAACTTTTTTGATAGCATTAAAGTAAGTATTAAATGCATCTTCCTCACCCTTTATAGCAACTTTTAATGCTTCTTCAAAAAACATGCAAAAATCTTCCATTGGAAACTCCTTTCTTTATTTTTTATTTTGAATACATAAACATAAATTTTATAATATTGTCAAGAAAAAAGATAGTGTATAGAAAAGTTCGCAATTTTCATATAAGATAAGCTTCTCTTAA
>DYJV01000171.1 GCA_020722945.1 Candidatus Methylomirabilis sp.
ACTTCTTATTGTAACATTATGTTTCCCACTAATAGAAATGTTTTCATCGTATGTTCCATCACAGATAACAACCTCATCTCCATTCCCAGCCGCATTAATTCCAGCTTGAATAGTGGAGTAATATGGTATTGGACCTGCACACGCAACCCCATTTGTAACATAACGTGTAGCAGCATAACTTTGAGTAGCTATCAATAAAGATATCAAAAACACCCAAAATAGCTTTTTCATATCACACCCCTCTATATTTTATTGTAGCATTGATACCTTTGGTCATTACAAAAGATAAATCAGAATTACGATAAATAAATTTTTTATTTTTTCATAATTCTGCTATAGAAAAATCAAATACTATCTACAATTAGTAAACTATGAGAGTCACTACTCTTGACCATAAAATTTGCAGTTTACCCTGATCTACTACCTGCAACCCGATTTAATAAAAAGAGAAGCAGAGAGATTTATCTTGTAAAAATAATAAAAGAGCTTATTTTGTAACAATTCCCTACCTATTGAGAAATAGTTCTACTAAATATGTAGATTAAAAAATTTGTAGTAATCTCATCTGCAGGCAAGGTAGAACATATGCAAAACAGATATTTAATATTTAATGATATCAATAAGTTAACAAAATACATAACAAACTTTGGTTAATAAATTTTTTACAAACTCGGGCTAAAAAATTTGTAAATCTGACAAACTGATGCTCTACAAACACTCTAAAAATAATATTATTACTTTTGAGTAATTATTTCCATACTTTTTTTTGAAAAATATACAGTCCCTGTTTTACTGTCATATTGATAAGGATTGCCAAAAGGATCATAGATTGTCCCATTTTTAAAAAAAGTTTTTTTAGATACAATGGGTGTGGAATTGATTACAAGACCTCCACTTTTTTCAAGCTCACCAAGATCATTTGGGAAGCGTCCATTTTTGACATAAAAAAGCTTGTTTGCCAATATCAAGTTTCTCCTATCCATTTCAGCAACATTTATATTTGCTACCCTCTCAAATAAATTGTAACGATTGTAAATAACTCCAATAACAACCACAATCACAATAAGGAGAATAATAACCTCTATCGGTTCAAAAACTCTGTTTCTCATAAATTTCTCTTTTTATTCCCCTCTTT
>DYJV01000091.1 GCA_020722945.1 Candidatus Methylomirabilis sp.
GTTAGGTATTACTCTGAATAAATTTTTTTCCCAATCTCAATGATATCTTTTACTCTTTGGGTGTATCTGTGCTTTTCTACTACTTTTTTGTAGGCTCTATTGATTATATTTTTTCGCTCTCTCTTATCTTTCATATATTTTGAGATTAACTCTTCAATCTCCTGTATACTTTTATAACATACAACTTCTTTCCCAATATCAAAAAGATCTTCTATCTGACTTCTATAATCTGTAATTAAAAATTGTTTTGAAGCTGGAACATCAAAAACTCTCTGATTTACAGCATTTTTCATCTGTAGACTTGTTGTATTAAAATTTACTTCTGCTAAATTGTAAAAATATGGTAATTCATCGTAATAGTTGATCTCTCTATGGTATTTGGTTTTGTTATTGAAGTAGCCTCTCCATCCAATATCACCAACTATCAGAGAATCAAAATTAAGAATCTCTTTGACGCAGTTGTATCGGTAGATTCTTGTTGCTTCCCATGTAACGGTGGTTTCGTAATTTGTTTTGGATGTATCATCCCAATCTGAAAAAAATTTGTAAAGGCTGGGGAATTTTACCTTTATAACTTCTTCGACTGACCGAATGTTATCCAAAGAGAACTCATAAGCAATTTCCTTGTAATATTTTAAAAACTTCTCCTCTACATTGGTTCTTTCGTAACTTTTTTTTACCTTTTCTATCATTGAATTCCCAATAAAGATAACATCAGCTTTAAATTGGGAAAATTTATTCTCATTTATAGGGATTTTCTTGAATCTGTTTGTATCAACTCCAAGTGGCAGATAGAAGACATTTTTAAAACCTATATTTTTCATATCTTCTATATTATCTTTGTCCCAGACAAGTAGAGTGGCTATATCTGATACGTTTTTCTTAAAATGTTTTATGATAAGGTTTGGATTATCAACATACCAAGATAGAAGTGGCATCTCTATTTTTTCAAGAAAATTTATTAAAACTCCCTCTCTGTCAACCCCAAGATGATTTATGGTGAATATAAAATCGGGGTGAAATGATGATATTTTCTCTATCATCAGCTTTATAAATTCCTCCGACAGAAACTCCTGGTCAGATAGAATAAGAGTATCAAATGGTATATCAAGCTCTTTTAGTGCATTGATAATTTCACCCATAAGGAAATATTTGGATGTTATGAGTAGAATTGCTACTTTACTATTTTTGAATTTTGGATATTTTAGTTTCTCAAAAGAGCTCTCTCTTTTTAAATTAATCAAGTAATTTGAAATATCGTTGTAGAATTGTTTGTAAACTTTTAGGTAAGGTGGATAGAATATAGGGTGTATATGATGGTATTTTTGTAGTTGGTTGATAAGATTGAGGGGGTTATCTTCGATGATGAAAGTTATATCGTTTCTTGAAAATATATCTGTAAGATCAAAAAGGGTCATTGCTTTTATAAAGATAGAGGGTTGATTTTCGGTGAGGATAAAATGTCTCTCAGTATTGTTAGTCAAAAATGGTCTGATGTGGAAAAAGAAAGCTGTTCCAAAAATAATGGGGGTAGCAGATGATAACCCACCTTTGTTACTTTCATAAAAGTTTTGACCCTCTTTTACAGGGTCAAATAAGCTATGAAAAGTAATTTTACCTATTTTAAAAGAGAAAGAGTTACCCCTACTATTTACTATTTCGATACTGTCAGTTGAAAAATTTTTCTCTAAAATATTAAAATTCAAGTATGGATGAAATTTTTTGAGATGTGATAAATTTATTTCAAAAAAGTTGTCCATAAATTAGAATTCAAAATCTTCCTGCTCTTTGAGATCATACATCATAATTGTAACATCAAACATCTCCCCTTCATTTGTCATGAAGTAATCTTCGAGATCGCACTTTCTTGAAAAACCAAGTGTCCTGAAAGATTTGATTAGTTTGTAATGTTCTGAGATAATTTCTGCAATTATGCTTTTTAGATTGAGCTCTCGTCCAATTTTAATCTGAGATTTAACGAGATAAGAGCCTAACCCTATACCTCTAAAATCTTTGTCGAGAAAAATCCTTATTTCAGCCATATGTCTCTTGCTTTTTGTCATAAAGTGTAAAGTAGTATTCCCTATGATTTTGTTTTCATATTGGGCTACAATAGGAAGAACTTTTGAAAAATCAATCTTCTCATACCATCTATCGACAGTTTCTCTGGTTTTGACTTTGTCTTTGAGAAATATCATATCAGATTCATCAGCTCTTTGAAAAAGGTCGTATATGAGATCTCGATCTTTCTCTATTGTGGGTCGTATTAAAACTTTTTTGTAGTTACTCAAAGTAACAAATTCTCTAAATTGCTTCACCCTCTCCATCTTTACCCCCTTTATTGTTGTATTGACAAAATTAAATATTTTTTAAATAACTTGGAATAAAATTTATTAGAAAATATGTTATAAATTGTCAAGAACTCTTTCTATTTTTTGTAGTTGTTTCGGTTTTGAGAAAAAAATATTAACTTTGTTATAAATGTCTCTTCCCAAGTCTTGCTGCCAGAAGGACAGGGTCCCATACTGGTGCAAATGGTGGAGAGTAAGCAAGATCGAGGTTGAAAAGATCATTTATATTCATTCTGTTGTATATTGCGGTTGCCCATACATCTATCCTTTTTACAGAATCAATAGGTCCGATAAGTTGTGCTCCGAGGATACTACCTTTACCCTTCTCAATGATTACAAATGATTTGAGCTTGTCTGAATTTGGATAATATCTTGCTTTTGTTCTACTGATTAGGTCGTATTTGACTGCATCTATTCCAAGATTTAGGGCTCTTTCTATTGTAATACCTGTTTTAGCAATACCTGTATTAAATATTTTGGTTATTAAGGTTTCTGTAACACCTTTACACACCTCTTTTTTTCCTGAGATATTAAGACCTGCAATCATCCCTTCTCTATTTGCCTTTAACGCAAGAGGAGTGAAAACCTTTTCATTTGTAAGGATGTTTCTTGATTCAGCACAATCCCCACCAGAGTAAATAAATTCAAAATTTGTCTGGAGATAGTCATTTACGGCTATACTGCCCTTTGCACCGAGTGCTATGCCGGCATTACGACATATTTGGGTATTAGGCACTACCCCTATTGCAAGTAAGACAAAATCAACATCTATATTTCCGCTGTTTGTGGTGATAGATGTTTTAGCCCCACTATCTGATATTTGGGTTATTTTTCTGTTTAAATTGAGAATTACCCCTTTTTTCTCCATTATTGTAAGAATATCTTTTGATATTTCAGGTTCAAAGATATTTGCAAGCTGGTCTCGTCTATGAACCATATGAACTTCAAGCCCTAAATCAGCAAAAGCTTCTACCATCTCAATTGCAATAATTCCTCCTCCCACAACGGCACAAGATTTTGGTTTGCTCTTTATAAGGAAGTTTTGAAGAAGTTTTGTGTCATCTAAGTTGTTTAGAGTGAAAACTTTATCAGAAGATATCTCAAAATCCCCCATATTGGGAGAAGCTCCTGTGGATATCATAAGGTAGTCGAAAGGTTGGTCAAATATTTGGGAATTAGATAAAGATTTTACAGTAACTTTTTTACTGTTGGGGTCAATAGCTATTACTTCATGTTTTAGTCGTAAATCTATTTTCCTATCTTCTATGAATTCTTCAGGTTTCATCTCAATAAGCTGTTCAAAATGGGAAACTGCTCCACCTATGTAGTAAGGCATTCCACAAGAAGCGTAAGAAACAAATTCACCCTTTTCAAAGACTGTAACATCCCACTCCTTACTCTGTCTCTTTACCTGACTTGCTGTGCTCATACCTGCAGCATTGCCACCTATGACAATAATCTTTTTAGGCATTTGCTCCTCCATAATTTTTCTTTACTCTCTTTAAAATATTTTTAATATTAATTCAATTAAATATATTACTTTTTTACTTTATTTTTTTGTTGAAATTTTGTTTTTTATAATATAGATATTTAAATTATACAAAAATGCTTAATGGGAGGCATGTATCTATGAAGCACAACAATGAAGTAGATATACTTAAAGGTGAAGTTTTATTTGAAGATGGAAATTATCAATTTATATGGCTTGGATGGGAAGAGAGAGATGAAGGATTAGTTCAGGTAAATCAGTATCTTATTAAAGATGGAGATGAAGGGATACTTCTTGATCCGGGTGGAGTTCATGTATTTCCAAGGATTGTAGGGAATGTTTCGAGGTATATAGACCTTGATAAGATAAAAAATATATTTTTTACACATCAGGACCCTGATGTATCTTCTGGTATAGCTTTGTGGTTAAGTGTTACACCTGCAAAGATACATATTTCAAAATGGTGGATAAGATTTCTTGCTCATTTTGGTGTTTTTGACCATAAAAGGGTAATGCCGATAGAGGACAAGGGTGGCACTCTCAGCACAAGTAGTGGTAAAAGATTTGAGTTTGTCCCTGCACATTTTTTACACTCTCCAGGCAACTTTTCACTCTACGACCCCAAATCAAAGATACTTTTTACAGGTGATATAGGAGCTGCAATATTCCCTGCAAATCAGAGGTATCTTTTTGTTGATGATTTTAACTCTCATGTTAAGATTATGGAAGGATTTCACCAGAGATTCCTTGCAAACAATATAGCAGTTAAGGCTTACCTTAATAAAATTTCAAGATTTGATATTCAGATGATTGCTCCTCAGCATGGGGCAATATTCCCTGATCAGGATACTTCCAAAAAATTTATAAATTGGCTTTCAGGGCTAAAATGTGGATCTGATATCATAAATCAAATTTACGGTTAATTTTATTATAACGTCCTTTTAGTGGATTAAATTACAAAGGGGTATCATCTATGAATGAAAATCTTAATTCCATAAAAAATATAAGTAAAGGGGTTATCAAATCCACTCTTCTTGATTCTATGATAGCAAGCACAATGGGTCTTTTGAATAGCAACTTTTCAAGGATTGTGGGCGATACTGATACTATTGCTACTGCTGTTGAAGAGCTTGAAGCTACCATCAATCAGATGAGCAGAAATGTTTCTGATATCAATAAACGTATGGGTGATATACTGGATAAGAACCAAAAAATTGATGATGCTTTTGGTCAACGAATCAACCAGATGAGTGATGTTACAAAGAGTGTAAGTGGAACAGTTGAGGAGATCAGGGAGCTTGGGAAGGCTACACAAAATATAAGTAAATTTGTTGTTGATATATCAGATATTGCAGACCAAACTAATCTACTTGCTCTCAATGCAGCTATTGAGGCTGCAAGGGTAGGGGATGCGGGAAGAGGCTTTGCCGTTGTTGCAGAAGAGGTTCGGAAGTTATCCGAAAATACCAACTCACTTACCAAAAATATCTCAAAAGTCTTAAAAGAGTTTACCAAAAGAATTTCAAAGTCTGTTGTTGAAATAGAGAATCTCTCCTCTGTAATGAATACTTTTGAAACTGATTTTGTTGATGTCCGACAAACTTTTGAAGTTAATAAGAGATCCTCTGATGAAATTGGGATATCGCTTAATCAGCTTACTATAGCTATTAATGAAAATTCTCAAGTTTTATCAAGTATTTTTGGCAAGATAGTTGATGTTGATGCTACTTCAAGGGAAGTGCAGAAGATCTTTTCTACAATGTCAACTGTTAATAAAGCTATAAGCAATATGAAACTATAGCATAAAATACTTTTTATGCTATAGTTCTCATTACTTTTATATGCCAGATATAAAATTTTTTCTAATTTTCTTATCAATTCTATTCTTATTTGAGTCTTGCTCGGTCAATCCTGTGACAGGGAAAAGAGAACTTATGCTTGTTTCAGAGTCGCAGGAGCTTTCTATGGGGGCAAGCTACGATAAAGATGTATCGAATGATTACGGTATTTATGATGATAATAATCTTAACAACTACATAAATTATGTTGGTCAGAAATTAGTCAAACAAGTTCATCGTAAAAACCTTAATTATCATTTCAAAGTTCTTGATGCTGCAGAAGTAAATGCTTTTGCTGTTCCGGGTGGATATATTTATATTACAAGGGGGTTGCTTGCCTATCTTAACAATGAAGCACAGCTTGCTGCTGTTCTTGGACACGAATTAGGCCATGTGAATGCAAGACACTCAGCAAAACAGATGACTAACTCTATGCTTGGGCAGTTTGGTCTTCTTGCTGGGACTATTGCAGTTCCGGAGCTTCAAAACTATCAAGAGGTTATTTCATCAGGAGTTCAGCTACTCTTCCTGAAATTTAGTAGAAGTGATGAAGTCCAAGCGGATCATCTTGGGGTTGTTTACTCATCAAAAGCAGGTTACGATTCCTTTGAAATGGCTAAATTTTTTGAGACTCTTGAAAGATTAGAACCCAAATCTTCAGGTAAACTTCCAGAGTGGGCATCTACACATCCCAACCCTGATAACAGAATTGACAATGTTGAGAGAGATACTTTACAGATTAGAAGCACCTTACCTATCCCTAAATCTGAATATGCTGTTTTAAAAGAGCAATTTATCAAAAATATAGATGGAATGACTTTTGGAGATGACCCAAGAGAAGGTTTTTATGAAGATGGTTACTTCTATCATCCTGTTTTAAAATTTAAATTCATTGTTCCTGATGGTTTTAAAGTTCAAAATTCCAAGTCAAAAGTTTTAATAACACCACAGCAGAAAGATTCTGTGATTGTTTTTCATCTTACAAATGGTAGAGATTTAGATTCTGCTATTAATCAATTTAGACTAAATCGCTCTATTAAGGTTTACTCTTACTCCAATGTAATAATAAACAATCTCAAAGCAGTTAAGGTAGTTTCATCTCTTGTCCAGAACAAGATGTTACTTGTCAGCTATTTTATTCAGAAGGGTGATAAAATCTATCAGTTTGATTCATTCTATAAAAATTTTCCAGAAAGATATCAATTTATCCCAATGAGCTTTTCAGCTTTATTTGATCCTCACAAGTTAGATAGAAAGCCGAAACGGATAAAAGTGATAATGACCACTTTTCATGGTTCACTAAAAAAACATCTTGCTAAATTTAATATTAATGATCCTAAAGATGTTGATAAAATAGCTCTTTTGAATGGTATTTATGCTGATACTGTATTAAAGGAAGGTGAGTTAATAAAAATAATTGAATAAAGTATATAGGACAGGCTGAAGGCTGAAGGGAAAGACTAAAAATAAAAGCAAAAAAA
>DYJV01000172.1 GCA_020722945.1 Candidatus Methylomirabilis sp.
CTTAAACACAAATTTTTTATCCAAAAAGTATTTCACAATATAGCCAATACTTAAACCTATCATTGCCCCAATATATTTTGCATTTTCATTGCTGAAAATAACATCAAACCCCATTTCAAACCCCCAAAATATAATCGTAGTAAAAACTCCCATAAGAGAATAAAGTGCAAACTTTTTGCTATCATCTTTTTTGTTTGCAGGAGTATGATAAAAAATATATTTTTTATCAAGGATATACTTCAAAACAAGCCCTGCTAATGTTCCTACAAACATAGCTATATAAAGAGACAAAAATCCATTATAAATAGTAAAAGATAGATATTGAAAAAATAAATTTATAATAGTAGAAAAAATAGCAAAAATAATATATTTTGAAGCTATCATTTGAAAACCTTAACTACAATATAAAAACTTAGTAGCCATCCAACCAAAACAAATTGCAAAAACCTATCTTTTAAGACAAGTTTCGTAGGACTTCCACTATTTTGCAATACAAATGTAAGTTGCATATATCTCAAAATCCCAAGTATTACAAAAAATGATGTCAGGTAAAGATTGTGAGTTCCCAGCCGTTCTATCACTTCAGGCGATACCGTGTACATGATGTATGACAATATCGTCACTCCAGCCATTAGTGACATAGCAGAATTGACCATCTCTAAGTTATAGCCATCTATATTTTTTCTAGTTTTTTTCCCATCAAGTACGAGTAAACAATCATCTCTTCTTTTTGCTAGTGCCAAAAAGAGTGCGAGTACAAATGTTACTAAAACTATCCACATTGACGGAGTATTATCTATAAGCACAGCCCCTGCATAAATTCGCAAAACAAACCCAACTGCTATGATAGAAATATCAAGAATAGAGATATGTTTGAGCTTAAAAGTATAAGCGATATTAAGAACTATATAAAACAAAACTACAGCCATAAACTCTATAGATAATACAAAAGAGCCAAATAAAGAAAGCGACATCAAACCAAATATCAAAACTTTTGCACTGCTTTTTGAAACCTTTCCACTCGCAAGTGGACGATTTCTTTTAGTAGGATGGGCTTTGTCCTCATCAATATCGTGATAATCATTGAGTACATAGATACTACTAGCTGCCAAACTAAAGAGTAAAAATCC
>DYJV01000173.1 GCA_020722945.1 Candidatus Methylomirabilis sp.
AAATAAACCAAAAATCACTACATTTGTTATTTTTAAAATCCAATCAAATTCATAAAAATGAAAGGAAAATGAATGCATAAGATATATATCATTGCCCCAAATATAAAAAACGGTGGAGGTTTGGAACTCCTTCTGTATTTAGTCGAATATATTAAAAGTGAATATAAAAATATAAAATGTGTGGTTTATGTTGATAGTTCTTTGCAAATGATTCAGTCAAATAGTAATGTGACAATAATTCACATGACATCAAAAATTGAAAAAATAAAACTTTTTTCAAAAAAAATTAACAATTCTCTTTATTTTGGCAATTTACCACCATTAGTAAAATCAAAAAATTCTGTGGTCTATTTTCACAATCAATACCTTTTAATGCCTCTTGAAAAGCTTATTAAAACATCTGTAAAGTTTTTTGTAAAATATTTCTTGCAACAACTTTATATTCGATTTTTTGTAAGAAATGTAGATATTGTTGCATGTCAAAACGATGACATTAAAGATAGATTTATAAAAAAATACTCATTTGTAAATGTTAAGCTATTGCCTTTTTTCAGATTATGTGATAGAAAATTATTGGAAGAAAATGAAAAAAAATACGACTTTTGTTATGTCTCTTTGGCTCATCCTCATAAAAATCATCATAGACTTATTGAGGCATGTGAGATATTATCAGAAAAAAATATCTCATGTTCTTTGGCTTTAACTATTGAAGATGGACATGAGGATTTGATAAAAAAAATAGAATATATCAACAAAAAGGGTGTAGTTAATATTGTAAATTTAGGAAAATTGCCAAAAGAAGGAGTATGTAAACTTTATGCTCGGAGTAAATGTCTTATGTTTCCATCCATGGAAGAAACTTTTGGTTTAGGACTTGTGGAAGCTGTAAATATGGATTTAGATGTAATAGCATCTGATTTAGACTATACTTATCAATCTATAGAGCCAAGTTTAGTATTTGATCCAAATAGTAGTTTGGATATTTCTTTGAAAATGAAAAAATATTTAGACGGAACTGTAAAAAAGAGTAAATCTAAAATAAATAATAAAATAGATGAACTCATAAAAATCTTAATAAACCATCCTATAAAGAATAGCTTAAACAGCTAAACTTTTTTTAGGGCGTGCTT
>DYJV01000174.1 GCA_020722945.1 Candidatus Methylomirabilis sp.
GTTACAAAATTCTAATTTTCAAACTTTCTAACATTCTAACTTTTTAATTTTCTCTTACTTATCTACCCTCTGACTACTAGACTTTTCTAAATAAACTCTGGTCCGATTTTCCTTCCCATAAGAGATTTAAGGGCCTTCATAGGTTGCTTATTGTGATAGATTATTAAGTAAACTTCTTTTGTTATTGGCATTTCTATTCCCAGCTTATGCGCTAGTTTTGATAAAGCTTCGCTTGTTTTTGCCCCTTCAGCCACTTGTTTCATTTGTGATAAAATCTGACCTGGCTTTATCCCTTCTCCTATTTTTCTGCCGAGGGTGTAATTTCTGGAAAGTCCGCTATTACAAGTTAGCAAAAGGTCGCCTATTCCGCTCAATCCCATAAAAGTCATATCTCTGGCTCCCATTTTCTTGCCAAGAAGTCTTATTTCATTGAGCCCCCTTGTTATTAATGCAGCTTTTGCATTGTAGCCAAGTCCTATTGCATCGGAAATCCCCGCCGCTATTGCAATCACATTTTTCATTGCAGCGGCTATTTCTGTCCCAGTTATATCTTTATTCTCATATACTCTGAAGTATTCAGTGGAAAAAATTTTTTGTAGTTTTTCCCTAATTTTTTGAGATGGACCAGATATAACTGTGGCCGCGGGCTTGTGTTGGGCTATTTCAGTAGCGAAATTTGGGCCAGAGATTACATAAACTTCTTTTTTTAATATCTCTCCAAGTATTTGAGATGGCCTTTTGAAAGTTTCAAGTTCTATCCCTTTGGATACACTCAATATTATTTTTTTATCGGCTTTAAGCTTAAGAGGGGATAATGTGTTTCTTATGTATTGTGTTGGTATGGCATTTACTATTATGTCTGCTCTATTGAATAGTTCTGGCAAATCTTTGCTTGCTTTGAGGAAAGTTGGCAGTGAAATACCTTTCAAAAAGAAAGTGTTTAAGTGTTTTTCGTTTATCTCCTCTACTACTTTATCTTCTCTAGACCAAATAGTTGTTTTAAATCCTTTTTCTGCAAGAAGAGCTGCTATTGTCGTTCCCCATGCTCCAGCTCCAAGTACAGTTATACTGTGGTTTTCTCTCATAAGATCATTATATAAAAATGAATTCCTTTATTTTCTTTCAAATA